>DAOTTW010000270.1:0-2935 GCA_034437615.1 Anaerolineae bacterium
AGGCCGAAGTAAATCGAGGTGGCGGCGTTGCACCACACCACATGAAAATCTCGGTCCAGGATTAAAACCGCCACCATTGAGGTATCGAATACGTCATCAATCAGGGAGCGATATTCCTGCTCGCTTTGTTCCAGTTGACGCCGAATATCGAAGCGCTCGATGGCATAGCGAATTGAGCGCCGCAGCAGCTTCGCGTCCAGTTCGTCTTTCGATAGGTAATCCTGCACACCGGATTGCATCGCCAGGACGCCGAGTTCTGTTTCATGCGTGGCCCCCGTCAGGGCGATGATGGCGGCATCGGGCATGGCTGAGCGCACGGTCAACAAGGTTTCCGTGTGCTCGCTATCCGGCAGCGGCAACTCCAACAAGATCACATCGAAGCTCGCCTGTTGGCCTAACTGCAACCCCTGCGTTAGCGTTGCGACGACGGCCAAATCAAAGTGGCTGGCCTTGCCATCAAGCAGCATGGCCTTGATCTCGCGGGCTTCCTGCTCGTCATCCTCGATTAATAACACACGGATCGCTGACATCTGCTTTCATGCCTTCTGGGTTGCTAGGCAACCGTTGACCGTCACCCGTTAATGGAGAAATCAAAACGGATTCGGATGATTTTTGTAGGGACGCCGTTCTTGGCGTCCGCAGAGGGTTCGTCTGTAAGGCCATCCCAACAAAATAATTGACACGGTTTGCGGACACGGCAAGCCGTGTCCCTACGAACGATGCCCTGTAGGGACACCCTTCTGGGTGTCCGAGCGGTGTCAGCCGCATTGCTTGCCCTCCGTAAATTAACAATAGATAATGAAATAAGTGCTTCTGTATAACGAGCTACTTGATTAAAGTAGACTAAACAAGTGTCAAATTTACGTAAAGATTAAGCTACTGTCGTTGAATCCCCTCACAAATTTGCGTACCCTGATGAAGAAATCAAGCGAATTCAGCAGCGGCACGGCGCGTCGTGCCCTGGGGCTGGCACGCCAACCCCCTGCCCAAATGCAAGATCAAAACAAAAGACAAAACAAAACAAGATAAGACAAGATAAGACAAGATAAGACAAGACAAGATGAGGAGCATCATCAACCATGTGTGGTATCGCCGGGATACACGGCCAATCAGAGGATTCGGTTCATAGTTTGCTGGATAAGTTGCTTCATCGTGGGCCAGACGGTCGCGACGTGGTGACCCTGGATGGTGGCACATTCGGGCATGTTCGTCTGGCGATTGTCGATGTCGATGCAGGCAGGCAGCCCATGTCCAGCCCGGATGGGTCGGTATGGTTGGTCTGTAATGGCGAAATTTACAACCACAAGGCGCTTCGTGCTGAATGCGCTGATTACGCATTTCAGACAAGTTCGGATAATGAGGTCGTCCTGGCCCTATACGAGAAATACGGCACACAAGCCGCCGCCAAGCTGGATGGCATGTTCGCCTTCGCGCTGGATGACGGCGAATCGCTGTATATGGCACGGGATGCGATGGGCATTAAGCCGCTGTATTATGGCTGGAAGAACGGCTCAATGTACTTCGCATCGGAGATTAAGACACTCGCTGATATTGTGGATGAGGTCAAGGTCTTTCCGCCAGGGCATTATTACCACAGCGATGAAGGCTTCGTGCCGTTCTACCGCGTGGCCGATGCCATCGAAGCAGGGGTCCACCGCCCCGACCCCACCCTGGCAGACATCCGCGATACGCTACAGCGTGCCGTGCGTAAGCGCCTGATGTCCGATGTGCCGCTAGGCACGTTCCTCAGTGGGGGTGTGGATAGCAGCATCATCTCTACGTTGATTGCACAGGATAAGCCCGGTGTGCATTCGTTTTTCGTGGGCGTTGATGACGGGGGTGAGGATCAGTATTACTCGCGCTTGATGGCTGATTTTCTCGCTACACAGCACCATGAGTACATCTACAACAAGCAAGACGTGGTGACTGCCCTGCCGGAAGTCATTTACTATCTGGAATCGTTCGACCCGGCCCTGCTGCGTAGCGCCATCCCGAATTTCTTCCTGTCGAAGCTGGCGTCTGAATACGTGACGGTGGTGCTGACGGGCGAAGGCGCGGACGAGCTATTCAGCGGCTACCATTACCTGAAGAAGCTGCACGGCGACGAACTGCAACGCGAGCTAATCCGCATCACGGCAAATCTGGCCGAATATAACTTGCAGCGCCTGGATCGTATGGCGATGGCGCATGGCCTTGAAGGGCGCGTCCCGTTCCTCGATCTGGAATTTGTGCGTGTGGCTGCATCGGTGCCCCTCAGCCAGAAAACGCTTGATGGCGTCGAAAAGTGGGCGCTGCGCAAGGCGTTTGATGGCATGTTGCCGGACGAAGTGCTGTGGCGGCGCAAGCTGCAATTCAGCCAGGGCGCAGGCTCCGCCGATGTGCTGCACCTGATCGCAGAGCGCGACATCAGCGACGAGCAATACACCGAAGCGCGTGAACGCATCCTGCGGGAAACGGGCCGCGACATGCGCACAAAAGAAGAACTCTACACCTATCGCGTCTTCCGCGAGGTCTTCCCGGCCAATGTGACGAAGATCGTCATGGCCTGGTAACACACCAGATATTTCGGCGGACGCAGCAAGCCGCGTCCCTACATGACCACTGTGAACCGTAGGGACGCCATTCTTGGCGTCCGGGCTGGCGTAACTACTCAGGCAGGCATGTTTTGCCCGCAACTCGGCCCTCACCCCCTCATTCCCCCTCTCCCGACCGCCGCTACGCGGCTAGGAGAGGGGGAGGCACGCTGTTAAAAGCCCCTCTCCCAGTGCCAAAGGCACGTTCGGGAGAGGGGTTTGGGGTGAGGGCTGAGCAGTTACGGGCTGGCGTAACTACTCAGGTACGTGTCCCATTCTTAGTCGCCAGACGTTAAAACGTCTGGCTCCGGTAACGACAAGCCTGCTAAAGCAGGCTGTATGCACCGTACAATAGCCCCCTT
>DAOTTW010000271.1:0-3726 GCA_034437615.1 Anaerolineae bacterium
GACGCCGTTGCAGCGCAGCTTGTAAGGTCAATATCTCGCTCATAGGCAGGTAAATTAGCAGACAACCCACAGGGGGCAAAGGTCAAAAGCCTGATGCTTGCCCTACTGCTGTGCTACTTTGCCGGGTGATACACTCCAAACTCGAAATTTGCGCCTTTTTGCGTTATGTTAAGTGGCATGAACCACACGATAAATTACAAGATGCAATGATTACGACAAGCGACCACTTCAAATTACTACGATCCGAAACCGAGCAGCTTATCGGCTGGGTGCGCGAACATGAGCGCACCAGTGGCCATGACCGCAGCTTCGCACGCCGCATCGTAACCCGCCTGGGTGCGAACTACGACCCGAAAACAGGCAAGACTACTTTCGGCTTCTGGACGCCGGAACTGGCTGAGTGGGAGATTGACCCACAACACATCTTCTTGGAATTGCTGACGCCCCATGCAGGCGACACACCCGACCTGAACGCCAGAGCACAGCAGATGCGCTTTCAACGCGAGCGTATCAACATGCTGCGCGATGGTGCCTTCACCTGGGCGGTTGTGTCTGGCATCACACCTGGCAGCCGTGAACAAATCGGCACGCTCTATCGGCTGCTCTACCAGAACCTGGCAGGCGATTGGGCCATCATCCACGACCACATGGCCTACTCGATTCCGTTCGGCGTCTTTGCCCCAGCAGAAGTCTATGACATGCAGACGATGTTTGCTGAGCGTCAAGACGTGCAACACTTCCAGCAGCAGCTAGATACGCAACCGGACCCCGACGGCGTGCCGCGTGTGCAATTCCCCGGCAACATCCTGCAAATTCACGCCCGCTACGCCTCTGAGGACGCTTCGATTGCTGGCCTGACGCGCCTCTATGGGCGCATTGCGGAAAAGATCCGCAACGGTGAGGACTTAGACGCCGCCGAGCAGAACTATATCGGCTATGATGCCATCCAACTGATGCCAGTAGAGCCGATTATCGAATACGAAGGCAGGCCGGAATTCTGGCAGGAATTGCCCGACGAGAGCGACGAGCAGCAAATTACGGTGAAGCTACGTAAGCCGGATATGACGAATTGGGGCTATGATGTGGTGATTAGCGCCTCGCCTGCGGTCAACCCGGCGCTGCTGGAAAGCCGCCGCCCCCATGAATTGCTGGGTTTGATCGAGATGCTGCACGATTTCCCCGGCAAGCCGATTAAGGTCATGCTGGATATTGTCTATGGCCACATCGACAATCAGGCGTTGCCGCTGCTGAACAAAGCATATTTTGCGGGCGCGAACATGTACGGCCAGAACGTCGATCTTCGTGAACCGACAGTCCGCGCTATCCTGACGGAGATGATGCGCCGCAAGCACAATTACGGCTTTGATGGCATCCGCGTCGATGGGGCGCAGGATTTCAAGTGGTGGGACGCCGAAACGGGCGAGATGATCCACGACGACGACTTCCTGCACAAGATGAACGATGTCACGTTGGATGTGGCTGGCGTCACCTATCGGCCCTGGATGATCTTTGAGGATGGCCGCCCCTGGCCGCGTGATGACTGGGAACTGGCGTCGACGTACCGCGAGGTGACGAAGCAGATGCCGAACGTCTGGCAATGGGGGCCGCTGACCTTTGCGCACAACACACCGTTTTTGTTCACCTTCTGGATGAGCAAATGGTGGCGCATCCGTGAAATGGCCGACATCGGGCGCGAGTGGATTACGGGCTGCGCGAACCATGACACGCTGCGGCGCGGCTCACAGGTGCCGCTGGATGCTCGCGTCAACACGTATCTGGGCGATACGCTGCCGGAAATCATCGAGAACGCCTACGACAACCCGGCAGCCAAGCTGTTTGATTACGCCATGATGCCCGGCATCCCGATGGATTTCATCAATGCGTCGATGCGTGCGCCCTGGGGCTTCATCCGCAACACCGATGACCGCTACGGCGTCAAGGTCGTGAGCGAGGAGGCGCGTTGGCTGTACTGGCGCTTGCAACCCGTCGAATACATCGCGCCGGATGCGTTCACGCGCCTGAAAGAACTCGATTTTCGCTCGTTGGAGGGCCTGCGGCGCTTTATGACCACGCTAGATCATGCTGTGCAGGCCACACACTACAATCTGGATGCCATCGTCGCCATGCTGCGCAACAGTGCGCCACCGCTGGACGGCCCCGCGCTTAGCGTGCCCATCTTGAAGCAGATTGCACGCGCCTTCATGGATGATGTGCATGATTTTTGCAATGTGGCACGCTACTGGGGAACGCAGGATAGCACGCGCACACAGTACAAGCTGAACCTGCGCGAATTCCGGCGGCAGCGCCGTTGGCTGATCGACAACCTGCGCGGTGATGAATGCCTGACCTATATGCACCCAACGGAGGGCGCAGCCGTGTTCTACGGGCGGCGCATCAGCCCAGATGGGCGCGAGCAATTGCTGTTCGTCGCCAATATGGAGGGCGCACCGCGCAGCCTGACACCCGCCGAATTGCCGCTAGCAAATTTCGAGCCTGCTGGCTGGCGCCTGGCGCTGACGACACCGGGCCTGAATGCGGCGGGCGTCAGCGATGAATGGACGCTGCACGACAGTCAGGGGATGTTATTCGTGCGTTAATCTTGTGTTTTTCTGAATAGGCTATATGTGTAATAGATATGTGCAAGTCACTACGTCCGGTATCAGCCAAAAACAACACGAGCGCAACCCTATGAGACGCATCAGAGATTTTCTTGCTAGCCTGACGGACCACCTAGAGCACGTCTACGAAGAACACATCATGAAGCGCTTTGTGGGCACCTTCCTGGTGCTGACATTCCTTGTCATGATCGCGCTAATCGAAGTTAACCGCCGCGCAACCCTGCCGGAGCCATTCGCCGCAGCCCTGGGGAATAACCACTTTCTCGCTGTCGAAATCGTCTTTACGCTGCTGCTGTTCACCGAGGTCGTCAGCCTGATTTTCAGCCTGACGCGCTCGTTTTCGCGCTCTATCGGCATTCAGCTAGAGATTCTCTCGCTCATCCTGCTGCGTGACACATTCAAGAAATTCAAGGATTTCGGTGAGCCGCTACAGTGGGAATTGGTGGCCGATAACATCGGCTCGATGATTGCGGATGCAAGCGGATCGCTGGCTATTTTCGTAATTCTGGGCGTTTACTATCGTCAACTGGAAAGACGCCCCATCACCGAGGGCGAAAAAGGCGTTGACGAATTCATCGAGGATAAGAAGCTGATCGCCCTCAGCCTGATTGCTATTTTCACAGTCATCGGCGTGTTTGATGTGGGCCTACTGCTCACAGGCGGCGAAACGTATCCATTCTTCGAGACGTTCTACACGGTGTTGATCTTCACGGATGTGCTGATGGTATTGCTCTCATTGCGCTACAGCACTGTATTCGGCGTGACCTTTCGCAATTTCGCATTCTCTGTCGTGACGGTCTTCATTCGTCTGGCGTTGATCGCCCCCGTGCCGCTCAATGCTGGGATTGGCGTCGGCGTTGCGCTGTTTGCGCTGGGTGTGGCGGTGGCTTACAACCGTTATGGGCGTGAGATTGAGGCACAGCACGAATCAGAGGCGCAAGAAAGCGCCGTAGCTAGCACGAGCGATGCCGTGTAGGGACAGGGACCTTTCGTAACTACTCAGGCCAGTCTGTGTGTGTCGCCACTGGCTAAAGCCAGCGGCTGCCGCAGGGCCAACCCCCCTGAAGGGGGCTATGGCACGCTGCATACAGCCTGCTTGAGCAGGCTT
>DAOTTW010000272.1:0-7345 GCA_034437615.1 Anaerolineae bacterium
GATGGGCGCACCGGACGCCGAGACGGTTATCATGCGCATCATCCCCGAAACATCGACCCGCGTGGCCGCGCTGCAAAGCGGTGAGGTCGATTTCATCACGACCATCAGCCCCGATCTGGTCGATTCGCTGGGCGCTGCCGAAGGTATCGCTGTTGACGCCGCCCCCGTGCTGAACTTCATGCTGGTCTACTTCAACACCACTGAGGGCCTGACAGCAGACGCCAACATCCGCAAGGCGCTGTCGCTGGCGATCGACCGCGCAGCCCTGGCCGACGACCTGTGGGGTGGCCGCGTGCGCGTCATGAACGACTACTACCTGCCGAGCGAATTCGGCTACAGCGAGGACGTGAACTATTTCGAGTATGACCCGCAACGCGCCATGCAACTGCTGCAAGAAGCAGGCTACAACGATGAGCCGATTGCCTTCACGCCGCCCAACGCTTACTACACCAACGGTCAGCTTGTGACCGACGTCATCAACGAGATGTGGAAAGCTGTCGGCTTTAACGTCGAATACGAACCACTGGATACGGCGGCCTGGGCCGAGCGTTCGCTGGCGGGCAACAACATCGCCACCTTGCAGAGCTTCGGCACCAATGGCGACCCCGCGACGGGCAGCATCGTGCAGACGTGGGATAGCTGGATGGGCAACTACTTCCAGCCCAGTGAAGAGGCGCGTGAACTGGCCGCCGAAGCAGGCGCTTCGCTGGATGTCGAGCTGCGCCAGGAAAACTACCGCCAGATTGCCGACCTGATGGACGAGGCCACTCCCATCGCGCCACTATACCAGACGGTGGAATTTTACGGGCGCGCCGAAAACATCGAGTGGACGCCGCACCAGAACTTCTACATCAACCTGCGCCCCGGCGCGTTCGAGATCAACTAGCACGACATGTTGCAAGGGCACGGTGCGCCGTGCCCCCATCGCCCCACACATAAAGGATTCCCACCATGACAAACAAACTCATCGTGCTGATGATCGACGGCGTTGCTGCGCAGCATTATGCCGCCGACCGTGAGCGCTTCCCCAACCTCGCATCACTGGAAGCACGCGGCACCCGCGTCAACAACCTGCATTCGGAGGTGCTCGGTACGTCTTTACCTGGCCGCACATCCATGCTGACGGGCGTAACTGCGGACCTCAGCGGCGTCTATGGCAACAAAATCTGGGACCCCAAGCTAGAAGCGTTTCGTTATGCCAACCCTGACGACATCGGCGTGCCGACAATTCCGAAGCGCGCAAAGGACGCAGGCAAGCAGGTCGCCGTGATGGGCTTCGGCATGATCCGCCCAGAGGACGCGCACATTTACAAAGCGCCCTGGTGGGTCGGTGAATTCGTACAGCGTGCCCGTGACGCCGAACCGGAAGCCGCCGATCATGCCTGGGTGCGCGCTGGAACCCACCAGACCGACCCACGTTTTCAGCAGGTCTGCGAAGCCGCTGGCGTGCCGCACACTCTGCCGCAAATGGACCCCACCGACCCGGCGGTGCAAGCCTACGGCGGCTTCATTGCCGATCATCAGATGTTGGATTGGGTCGGCGTACTGGCGGCCTCTGATTTAGAGCTTGATCTGATTATCGCTGAGTTTTTGATGACGGATACGATCCAGCATCGCACGGGCTACCGCAGCGCCATCTCGCAGTACAGCGTCGAGCAGGCTGATATGGCGGTGGGGCGCGTGCTGCGCCGCCTGGAAGACGCGGACAAGCTGGACGAATGGAACATCGCCGTGATGAGCGATCATGGCCATAGCACCGTGACGCAAGCCGTGCATCCGCAGGTGCTCTTCCCGGATGCGCGTTACCAGACCGAGGGCGGCAGCCTGTTGGTCGCGCCACGTGACGCCGCCGAACTGGACGCCATAACCAGCAAGCTAGCCGAATTCAATGTCGAGCCGTTCAGTAACACTTGCATCCCCGCAGACATGCGCGATCAGGTCGCTGTGTTCGTCGCGCCGCCGGATGTCAGCTTTGAAGCCGACGACGCTAGCGCGACCGAGCCAACTGGCCCCGCGACGACGACCTCCACGCACGGCCTACGCCCTGGCTTTAGTGGGGATGATCGCTTTGCGCTGTTTGCAGGGCCAGACGTGCCGCACAACCAGCTCATCGCAGAGGCCGACGCCGTTCAGGTCGCGCCGACATTCGCGAAGCTACTCGGCCTGCAAACGGATGACAAGGCCAAACCAATCTGGGCTAGCAGCACACAATAGCTTGGTCGTGTGTTTTTTCGTGGCGGACGCAGCAGGCCGCGTCCCTACACAATCATCTTGAAGCGCAGGGACACGCTGAAGGTTGTCCGCCGTCGCGTAACCACTCAGCCCTCACCTCAAGCCACATTCCGTAACTACTCAGGCCAGTCTGTCTGTGTCGCCACTGGCTAAAGCCAGCGGCTTCCGCAGGGCCAACCCCCCTGAAGGGGGCTATTGCACGCTGCACACAGCCTGCTAAAGCAGGCTTGTCGGTACCGGAGCCGGACGTTTTAACGTCTGGCGACTGAGAATGGGACACGTACCTGAGTAGTTACGGGGCGGCGCAAGCCGCCATAAAATACAGTCAATCATGAAAAACCTACCCTTGAGAAGATTGAGGGGGTGAGGGCCAAGTTGCGGGCAAAACATGCCTGCCTGAGTAGTTACGCTGCTGCGGTAGTGACTACTGAGGTACGTGTCCCATGCTCAGTCGCCAGACGTTAAAACGTCCGGCTCCGGCTCCGGTACCGACAAGCCTGCTTTAGCAGGCTGTATGCAGCGTGCAATAGCCCCCTTCAGGGGGGTTGGCCCTGCGGCAGCCGCTGGCTTTAGCCAGTGGCGACACACACAGACTGGGCTGAGTCGTTGCGCCGCCCCGGACACCCCATTGGGTGTCCCTACGGTTCACAGCGGTTGTGTAGGCACGTGCAATGGCACGTCCGCCGAAAAACTGAGTCGTTACGCACACGATCAGTTGACTTTGCCGCCACCAAGCCTATGATAACGGGCGTTATCCGCATAGAACGAGGCCACTATGACCACATCGACCACATCGGACACCCTGCACGAGACTGCGCAACGCTTCGACGCGCAAATCCGGCAAAATCGCCTGTTACAAACCCATGCCCCCTGGGATGATGAGCTAATCTATCCCGCTTATGTGCACAAGCTGACGTTGCGCAACGTCGCCCAGACCGTCGCTGCGCTATTGGGTGTGTCCCTGCCCTCTGCTGCACCGCTGCCGGATGCAGTCTGGGGCGCTGACACGCCGCCGGATGTTGACCGCGTGGTGCTCTTCGTGATGGATGGGCTGGGCTATGACTATTTGCAGCGCGTGCGTACAAGCCAGCCGGCGATTGACCGCGCAATTACGGCTTTAACCGATGGGCGCGGCCCGTTGCCGCTGACCTCGGTTGCCCCAAGCACCACCGCCGTCGCCCTGACCACCCTGCACACCGGACACGCTCCGGCAGCACACGGGATGCTTGGCTCTGCAATGGCCCTGCGGGATTATTCGACGGTTGGCAGTATGCTCAGTTACAGGCCATACGTCGGTAAGCACAGCCGCGATGCCTTTTATGAGTGGGGGCTGACCGCCGATGATTTTGTGCGCACCAACGGCCTCGCTGAATACCTCGCCGTTGCAGGCATTCCTACGCACATCCTGCTGCAAGGCAATTTGCTCGGCTCGGGCCTCTCGAATATCCTGCATCGTGGCGTCCCGCGTGAAAACTGGCACAGCCACAGTGGTTACGCGGATTTTGCGCTGCGTGTGCGGGACGTATTGCGGCAGACCGCTGGCCAACGCTGTTACGTGAACCTTTACTGGGCGGGCATCGACACGCTTTCACATCGCTATGGAGCGGATAGCGAATACGTCAGGCTGGAACTAGAGACGCAACTGAGCGCCCTGGCGGGCCTGCTGGATGATCCCACGTTGCAGGATGGCCGCACGCTGTTTATGCTGCTGGCGGATCATGGGCACGCCGACGCACCAAACCAGATTAACCTGCGGAACGACCCGCAAACACAAGCCATTTACACGGCGTTGGCGTTTGGCATCACAGGGGATGCGCGTTTGCCGATTCTGCATGTGCGTGATGGCCAGCGCGACGTTATCAAAGCGGCCATCGACAGCCATTACGCGGACGTGCTGACGTATGTGGATAGCGCGACGGCGTTGCAGTCCGGTTTGTATGGGGATCGGGCTGAAACTGCCAATGTAGACCAGCAGACACATCATCGGATAGGGGAAATGCTGCTGTTGCCGCGTGCAGGTACAACTGTGCAAGACCCCAGTACAACCCTGTTTCAGCTAACAAGCTGGCATGGTGGCCTTTCCAGCGCAGAAATGCGGGTGCCGTTCTTGTGGAAGCGGCTTTAGCGCCGGACGTAAAGCAGCCCACCGTAACGACTCAGCCCTCACCCCAAACCCCTTTTCAGGGGTGGGTATTTGATGTTTGACCGTATTTTATGGCGGCTGAGGCCGCCCCGGACACCCCGTTGGGTGTCCCTACGGTTTACAACGTATGTTTAGGGACGCGCTTCTGTGCGTCCGTCGAAATACCCGACACTGTTGAGGTCGTCACGAAAAAGGGGTTTATAGTCCCGTCAGTTTTGGCTATAGTCTGAATTTAATCTTTAACAAAGAGCGCCCTGTAAAGACAACGATGCGACCAACCGACGCTGAACGCTCCGAACTGATAATCAATGGGACGCACATTTCACAGGCTGTCACTGGCCCGACCCCTGACGATGCGGCTGGGGTGATCGTGCTGCTGCATGGCTGGGGCGCGGATCTAACGCTGGTGTGGCCGCTGGCGACAGAACTGGCCAAACGGGGTTACACCTGCTACACGCTGGATCTGCCCGGCTTTGGTGCCAGCGAAACGCCTGCGCAACCCTGGACGGCATACGATTACGTGGCGCTCGTGCTGGCCTACATGGACGCGCAAAATATCGGACAGGCGCACATCTTCGGGCATTCGTTTGGTGGTCGCCTGGGCTTGCTGCTGGGGTCGGACCATGCGGGGCGTGTGCAGAAAATGGTCCTCTCGAATAGCGCAGGCATCCGCACACAAGCTGATAGGCTGACGCGCTGGCGACAACGCGCTTACAAGACCGCGCGCAGTACATTGCACTACGCGGGCGCACACAAGCTGGCCGATTCACTGCAAGCAGCCTACAGTGCGCGTTACGGTTCAGCCGATTATCAGCAGGCAAGCGCGGTTATGCGGGCCACGCTGGTCAATGTCGTCAACCTGGACCTGAGCGAACAGGCGACCCGTGTGCAGGTGCCCACGTTGCTTTTCTGGGGTGATCTGGACGACGCGACACCGCTCTGGCAGGGGCAAAAGCTGGAAAAACTGATACCGGATGCAGGGCTAGTCGTGCATGAAGGGGCAGGGCACTACAGCTATCTGGATCGGCTTAGCAAAACCGTGCAGGTCACGGATCACTTTCTGCGGCATTAATTTCAGTATAAATGAACGTGTTTATGTATTATAGTATAGATATTTGATGGCATTTATCGCATGACAAGTATCAACGAATGCGCTACAATGGCGATCTGAAGCGTTGTGGCCATCCTATGACATCATCTTGAATGCGAATACTGTGTCTAATCTATTGCTGATAGCGCTTGCTTGTGCCTGGGGGGGCGGAGCACTTTTCCGCGTCTACAGACAAGCCCGATACTACCAGATTGAGGAATATAAGAGCGCTCGCTATGGTCGCTGGCTGCTCAGCCAACGTGAGAGGTGGCTACCGCAACGCGCCCTGCTATGGTCTGCGGTTGGTGTCGTCTTGGCATTTTTCACGGATAGTATCCCTGGCCAAACGTCAATCCTGCCTTACATTCTGGCTACGGTTGCGGCGCTGGTCGCCGTCTGGCCGCCCGCTGAAAGCGAGATCAAGAAAGCGTTCAGGCCGACACCCCGCGCACAGCGCTTGCTAGGGGCTGCCTTCACGCTGACGGTTGTATTTCTGCTGCTGTTGATTGTTTTCATCACGCCCCTGGTCGGTGATAGTGACCGCCTGCGTGCGGTCAGCACGGCATTCGCTGGCCTGCTGACGTTGTTGCTGGCTCCGGCCTGGCTGATGCTGGCTAACCTGCTGTTGGCCCCAATTGAAGCACGCATCCGGCGGGGCTTCGTCAAGCAAGCACGCGCCGTAATGCAAGCTGTGCGCCCGAAGGTCATCGGCATAACGGGCAGCTACGGCAAGACCACGACCAAGAACTTTCTGCGTGACATCCTGAATGGCCGCTATAAGACCTACGCTACGCCCAAGAGCTACAATACGATGATGGGCGTCAGTATGGCTATCAACAACGATCTGGCCGACGATTACAGCATCGAGTATTTCATCAGCGAGATGGGCGCATACATCCCCGGCGAAATCGCCCGCCTGTGTGACCTGACGCCGCCGGACATCGGCGTGATTATCGAAGTCGGCCCGCAACACCTGGAACGCTTCGGCTCACTGGAAAATATCGCCATCGCAAAGTATGAACTGATTAAAGCCGTGCCGAAAGACGGCTTAGGCGTCTTTAACTGGGATAACCCTTACATCCGCGACATGCTGGCGCGTGGCTACCCGGATAAGCGCATCGCCGTCAGCAAAACCCTGACGCCTGATGAGGCCAAAGGGCAAGGCGTGCGTTTCGTCGCAACGGATGTACAGCATGGGCTAGAGGGCTTGCGCTTTACGCTGCATGACACCCAAACAGGGGCATCAGAGGCGCTACAGACGCCTGTGGTGGGTGAGCATAACGTGGTGAACCTGCTGCTGGCGGCGGCAGTCGCCGTGCATGAGGGCATGACGTTACGTGATGTGGCCCTGCGTGCGCGTAGCCTGCAACCCGCCGAAAGTCGGCTCGTGCGGCAGACCACCGAAGCCGGTATTACGATCATCAACGACGCCTACAGCGCCAACCCGGTTGGCGTCGTCAGCGCCCTGAAGGTGCTTGGGATGCATACAGGTGGTCGGCGCGTGCTGATTACACCCGGCATGGTAGAACTGGCCAATTTGCATGAGCAGGAGAACAAGCGGCTCGGTCAAATTGCCACGCAATACGCCACTGATATTATCCTGGTCGGCGCGGTACAAACGCAGCCGATCCGCGATGGCGTGTTGTCAGGGGGCTTCCCAACAGAACGCTTGCAAGTCGTTGAGCATTTATCCGAAGCTGTCGCGTGGTATCAGCAGCACCTGCGTAGCGGCGACACCGTGCTTTTCCTGAACGACCTGCCCGACACGTACTAGATGTAATTACTCAGGTACGTGTCCCATTCTCAGTCGCCAGACGTTAAAACGTCCGGCTCCGGTAAGGACAAGCCTGCTCAAGCAGGCTGTGTGCAGCGTGCAATAG
>DAOTTW010000273.1:0-17620 GCA_034437615.1 Anaerolineae bacterium
CTCACGCACCCAGGTAAAATCGCTCCAGGTGTTGGGGTGTGGTTCGTCCTGAATTGCTGTGACGATGCGTTTGGGTTCGCCTTCGATGCTCACGGGTCATACTCCTGGCAACAACACGATCTCATAGGTCAACTATACCACAGACGGCAGCTTGCAGGCGAGCAGAACAGCATCCACCCGCCACAGGCTGCTAGCTGAGCAGTGCGCGTGCTCTGCTGGCGGCCTCATCCAGGCTGACCGTGATTTCTTCGCCATCCCGCAAGCGCTTGAGCTTCACCACACCCTGCGCGATTTCCTCGCTGCCCAACGTCGCCACCAGCGGGATGCCCTTTTTATCGGCGTGCTGAAATTGCTTGCCGATCTTGCGATCCTCCATGAATAGCTCCGTATTGATGCCACCAGCGCGCAATTTTGCGGCCAAGCCAGACGATGCAGCGCGTGTGCTCGCACCAAAGACGGTCACCAGCACCTCAACCACTGTACCACCAATCCCCGCCGGGTAGAGGTCTAGCTCGCCCATCAGATCAATGATGCGCTCAATGCCTAGCGATGTGCCGGTTGTGGGCAGGCTCTCCTTGCGGAAGATGCCGATCAGGTCGTCATAGCGCCCGCCGCCGCTGATGCTGCCCATACCGGGCTGGTTCATAACCGTCTCGAAGATCGGCCCCGTGTAGTAACCCAGGCCACGCACCACCGTATAATCAAAGGCGTAAAATTGCGGCGCGACGCCCAGCGCATCCAGGTTTTCGGCCATCGTGCGCAATTCAGCGATGCCCTCGGCGGCAATCGGCAAAGCGCCCATCAGCTTATCCAGGTAATCCAGATTTTCGGTGCCTGCATAGTTGGCTTGTAGCAGGTCCATCATACGCCCGACGACATCATCGGAGATGCCGCGTTCGACCAGTTCTTTTTGCACGCCCCCTGTGCCGATTTTGTCGTATTTATCGACGCTGCGGTACAAGTCACCGAGTTGCGCAGCCGGCACGCCGGAATATTGCCCCATGCCCGTCAGCAGCTTACGGCTGTTGATCTTCACCGTAAAATCCTGAAAGCCCAGCTTATTGAGCGCCGCAACCGTCAGGCTGATGAGTTCAGCGTCGGCGCTCATATTATCCACGCCCACAATATCGACATCGCACTGGTAAAACTCACGGTAGCGCCCACGTTGCGGGCGCTCAGCACGCCACACCGGGGCCAATTGATAGCGCTTGAAGGGCAGCTTGATGTCGTTTTCACGTAGCGCCACCACACGCGCCAGCGGCACCGTCAGATCATAGCGCAGCGCAAGCTCTTCTTTGGCGTTGGGGTGCTGTGCGAAGTAAATCAGCTTTTCGGCGTCCTCGCCGTATTTGCCCATCAGCGTCTCGCGCAGTTCCATCACGGGCGTTTGCAGCGGCTCATAGCCATACAGGTGAAACGTATCGCGCACGATGCCGAACACGTAATCGCGCTTGAGCATCTCATCGGGCATAAAATCGCGCATCCCTTTGGGCAGGCGCGGCTTGATCTTCACAGACATAGCAGGCTCCTTTGCAGCTTTTTGTCGTTAGATACAGAAATAAAAAAAGCGCGTCCCAATAACGCGCTCGAAAGATATTTTTTTCCAGGCGGTTGGGACGGCTTTATGCGATTAGGACATGGTGTAAATTGATGATTCTCATGCGAATAGTATAGGCCAATAGCGGTCCGATTACAACTATAACAAGCCAACGTCTACGATGAAGGCGGCAAAGCGTTCGGCTTGCAGGCGTGCGCCGCGTGTGTTGACGTGCATCCCATCCACCCAATACGCGGCATCGTTGGGCATATCGGCGGCAAAATCATAAAACGGCACGCCGGAGGCTATCGCGACGCGCTGTGTGATGGCGTTGTGCTGTGCCACAGCGCCTTGATTGTGGGCATAGGTCATGTAATCGCCGCCCACATCCAGCGGATACAGCAAATCGGAGTAGGCCCAGCTTGCGAACATAAGCGGGATGCCCTGCGCTTGTGCCACAGCGATCATCGTGCGCAGGTTACGCTCAAAATACGTCGGTGGATTGGCGGCAAGTAAGTCGTCAATGGCCATGTCGAAGTTATTGCAGATGTAGCGCCCATCCCGTTCATAGACACCGCCACAGGTGCGCACGCCGTCAACGCGCTGAAATTGCCGCCCAAAATCATCATAGCGCACGCTCCAGCCCAGGCGCAGCGCCACAAAACGAAACAGCGTGCTCGCTGGTACAGGTCCCGCGTCCGCTTGCCACAGGCCACGATACAGGTTGAGGCCGTTGTAATCTTCAGGATGGATCAGGCGCGGTTGGATGTCGTTCATGGCATGGTAGACGATCAGCAAATCCGGCTGTAGGTCGCTCATGCGAAAGCTGATGTTCGCCAGCGTCTCCCAGCTTGTGTAGTTAATCACGCCAGCGTTGACGACTTCCACCCGCGTCTGATCGTATTCAGAATGCAGCACGCGCTCTAGCTGTGCCGGGTAAGCATCCTGCCAGCGTTCATTGCCAGAGCCATAGGTGGTCGAACCGCCCAGCGCCACAATGCGAAACGTGTCGTCAGCTTTGGGGATGCTGATATCTGGCCCACGAAAGCCCTGCGCGTTGTGCTGTGGGTGGCCCGGTGACAGGCCATAATTCAGGTACGGCAAGCCACGATGCCGCTCAGCCAGGCGGTTCAGGTCGTCACGCCCATATAGATAGCGTATTTTCTGATCCTCGCGCCCGAAGTTGTCGATGTAAACGCGCAGGCCCCATTCCAGGGCCAGCAACGTCAGCAACACTGCACCGACAACGAGCAAGGTTTTTTTCAACATACGTCAGCCGCCATACCGACCCCCCAGGCCGCGTTTAAACAAGCCTGGCGGCATTACGCCATCTGGCGCTTCGCCAATGCCTGCTGGCGCACATCGCGGAACTGCTCATAGTGGCCGACCTCATGGCGCAGGCCAAACATAAAGGCAGCAGGCGCGTTCATCAGGCCGAGCTTAGCCGTGAAGCGCGGCGATACCTCACGATACACATTCAAGAAGGGCTTATCCGGCCACGTGTCCAGGTAGGCCAGGCGCATCCGGCGGCTTTCTTGCAGGCGTTGCAAGCAGTGCTCCCGCGTCAGGATGCTTTCCCAGGGGGTTTCATAGCGTGGGCGCTCAGCAGTCGCGAAGCCACGCGCCAAAAGTGAACTCAGGGCTGCGCCTTCCTCGCTGCTGGCGGTCACGTGCGCCACCAGATGCGCGAGGCTCCAGCCGATGTGCTTATGTTCTTCTTGTTCGGCGAAGGGGTCATCTGCATCCGGGTCTTCTGGGATGAAGGTCACATCGCCATCGGTGAGGCCATCCAACAGCATCATCAGGTGGTCTATGCTTTCGTTGGTGTAGGCGCGCAGGTCGTCCCGTGTCAGACCTTCGACAAATTCAATCATGTGCTGTTCGCCGCTATCGACGGGGCTAAAATCAATCATCGTTCGTGACTCCTACAAATTATTGCAGTATCGAGCTAACACATAAACTGGATGTTACCACGCGAAGTTAACTTACTCCCATAGGCTTTTGCCGCAAGCCTGTTGATGGTACACTTCAGGTGTATTAAAAGAGCGTAAACAGACTTTTTGCAGGGGAGACTCTACCTGTGTTATCACCAATCGAAAAAGTGCTTTTCTTAGCGCTGGCGCTGTTCGCCATCGCCGCCGCTTACGCCGGATTCCGCGATATGGTCGCCGTGATCGACCGAGGTGAGGGCAAGCTGCACCTGGAAAACCTGCCAGCGCGTCTGTGGCGGGCGCTGGTCGTCTACCTCACGCAAGTCACCACATTAAAGACGCGCCGCATCACAAGCCTGATTCACCTGGGCGTGGTGCTGGGCTTCACATTTTACTTCCTGGTCAACGCGCTGGATTTGCTGATCGGCTATATCCCGACCTTTGAAAATACACTGTACAGCACGGGCTTCGTCTATGACGGCTATCGCTTGCTGGCGGATGTGCTGAGCGTGGTTGTGTTGTTCGGCGTGGCCTATTTCATCGTGCGCCGCCTGTTCCTGCCGAACAAAGCCGATCTGACCTATCACGATAACGTGCTGCTGCACCCGAAAGTGCAGCAAGGTGGCCAGATCAGCGATTCGATGATTGTGGCGGGCTTCATCCTGCTGCATGTGGGGGCGCGCTTCCTCGGTGAATCCGTGATTGTGGCCGAAGCGGTGACGGCTGGTGGCGGTGTTGATCTGGCGATGCCGTTCGCGTCGTTGGTGTCGCCGCTGTGGTATGGCATGGATGCAACCGGGCTGGCGTTCATGCGGCACCTGTTCTGGTGGATCGCGTTGGGCGGCATTCTGCTATTCCTGCCGTATTTTCCGTATACCAAGCACGCGCATCTGTTCATGGCCCCGCTGAACTACCTGACGCGGCCACAGCGCACTTCGTTGGGCGAACTCGAACCGATTGACTTTGAGGACGACGAAAAAGAGCAATTCGGCGCGACGACGCTGGCCGACCTGAGCAAAACGCAAATCTTCGACGCTTTCGCCTGCATCCAGTGCAACCGTTGCCAGGATGTGTGCCCCGCTTACGTCACAGGCAAAGAGCTATCGCCCTCGGCGCTAGAAGTCAACAAGCGCTACATGATTAAGGACGACATGAGCGGGCTGGCCAACGGCGGTGACGCCTTCCCGTTGCTGGGCACCGTCATCAGCGAATCGGCGGTGTGGGCCTGTACGGCGTGCGGTGCCTGCGTGGACATCTGCCCGGTGGGTGATGAACCCATGTACGATATTCTGGACATCCGCCGCAGTCAGGTCTTGATGGAAGGCGACTTCCCCAACGAATTGCAGGACGCATTTAACGGCATGGAGCGCAACGGCAACCCCTGGTCGGTAGCCGGTAGCCGCCTGGCCTGGACGGAGGGCCTGAATATGCCTGTGCCGACAGTGGCCGATAACCCGAATTACGACATTCTGTACTGGACGGGCTGCGCGGTCAGCTACGACCCGCGTGCGCAGGAAACGGCACGGGCACTGGTCAAGGTGCTGCACAGCGCTGGCGTTAACTTTGCAGTGCTAGGCGAGGACGAAAATTGCACGGGCGATGTGGCGCGGCGTGGTGGCAACGAATACCTGTATTACGAGCTTGCGACGGGCAACGTGGAGACGCTCAACGAAGCCGCGCCGCCGCGTATCGTCGTGACCTGCCCGCACTGCCTGCATAACCTGGGCAAAGAGTATCATCAGTTCGGCGGTGATTACGCGGTCATCCACCACACGGAATTGATCGAAGAACTGATACAAGCCGAAAAGCTACCGCGTGCAGCGCACCCGAACGGCTGGGCGAACGTCACGTTTCATGATCCATGCTATTTAGGGCGGCATAACGATGTGGTCGAAGCGCCGCGCAACGTCATCAGCGCAATGGACATCCCGATTGCCGAGATGCCGCGCAACCGCAAGAATTCGTTCTGCTGTGGTGCCGGTGGTGCGCAATTCTGGAAGGAAGAAGAAGCCGGCGATAAGGCCGTCAACGCAGAACGCTACGACGAGGCCATCAGCACCGGTGCGGATGTGCTGGCGGTGGGCTGCCCCTTCTGTATGCAGATGTTTGAGTCGGCGCGGGCGGATAAGCCCGATGGCCCTGAAGTGCGCGACATCGTAGAGATCATGGCCGAGCGCTTGCCGGATGTGCAGCCACAAAATCAGCCCGAAGCCGGGGATTAGTTCACAAAACGTAACGACTCAGGCCAGTCTGTGTGTGTCGCCACTGGCTAAAGCCAGCGGCTTCCGCAGGGCCAACCCCCCTGAAGGGGGCTATGGCACGCTGCATACAGCCTGCTTGAGCAGGCTTGTCGGTACCGGAGCCGGACGTTTTAACGTCTGGCGACTGAGAATGGTACACGTACCTGAGTAGTTACGAACCGCCATAAAATACGGTCAAACATCAAATACCTACCCCTGTAAACCCCAAACCCCTCTCCCTTCATGCCCGGACACAGACACAGATGGAGACGGAGACGGAGACGGGCTTCTAGCAGACTTCCTCCCCCTCTCCCGACCGCCGCATAGCGGCGGTCGGGAGAGGGGGATCGAGGGGGTGAGGGCCAATTCACGGGCAAAACATGCCCACCTGAATAGTTACTACCAATTTTCACCGTCCACGTTTCCCTGTGCTGCTACCGACCTATATGCTCAGTGCAATAACCACCGCCGCCAGCAAAAACAGCGCCACAATCACGCCCTCAGCCAGCAGCAGCAACCGGTTAATCCCCTTGCGCACACCATCCGATAGCGGCAACAGCGCCGACTTTGGCGATTCGCTGGGCTGTGTGTGGGCATAATGCGGCTTCAGCATCTTCACCAGATCGCGGTTGTTGGGGTTAATCGTCGCGACATTATGGCAGCACACAAGCCGGTCCGCTTCGCTCTCCACCACATTCAGCAACAGCCACCAGATTTGCTCATCGCCGGGCCGCAGCACCGCCGCACGCTTCCAGATGCGGTGTGCACGCTGTGGATGGCCCGCGTTGTAGGCTTCGGTGCCCTGCTGTACGAGTTGGGCATACAAGTCCAACGGTTGCAGGTCGCTGTCCGCTGATGATGATGGCGTGATGCGTCGGTTTGCTTTTTCGGCGGTGAGGGCTGTCATGATGCCAGCCTCCTCCTATCGGCTTTTGCGCGTCTGTGCTGCATTATAACGCGCTTGTTATAACAACTGTAGCCTGTTTTACAGGCGTTGGATGCTGACATGCTGCACCACCAGCGCTTGCTCATGCGGCACATCCAGCAACCCAAAACGAAAACGGCCTTGTGGCGTCACGACGGCATACTGATTATCCACCCACGCGATAAAACCAAGCGGTTTTTGCGGCGCGTCCGGCGCATCCAGCACCTTATCGCCGTCCACATAGAAGCGTGCGCCGTTTTTATGCCAATCCAGCGTATAGGTGTGGGCTTCACGCAGCAGGCCAATATCCAGCGCCGTTTCATGCACGCCGATAGCCCGCTGACCGATAGGCCACAGCGCATCATACAGCGAGCGTGAATTCATCAGCAGCACACCCAGCGGCGCAGCAGGCAGCAACGCCAGAAAACCCGCCCGTTGCGCGTTGAACGTCGCTGCCTTCCAGCCATTGCCGGGCACGCCCTGCGCCAGCGCCATGTCATTCTCAGCAGAGCCGAAGAAGAACCAGACTGCTTGCGGCAAGCGCACGCCACGTTCACCAGGCACAAACGGGTGATTCCAGAAGCCGAAGCCCGCAGTGCCTTTGATGTCGCTTGTGGTGGCGTAAGCTGTGATGCTCATGCGCAGCGGTGGCTGATAGCGAAAATCGCGTCGCGTCGGGTCGTAATCCGTCAGTTGGGCATCGTGGTAGGCGGCTTTGCTGGCTTCGGGGATGGTCAGGTGCACTCCGTCAGCGCGTTCGTTTACCCGCCCCGCTCCAAGCTGCCCGCGTTGCCAATGCGGGCGCAGCGCCCCACGCAGGCTTTCATCAACGAACATAGCGCGTATCCGCAAACATCAGGCCACATCACGCCGCTGAAACAGGGCTGCTGCCGCTGCCACGCAGACGATAAACACGCCGAACATCACCGCCAGCGCGCCCCACGTCACGCCCTGCTGCATGATGGCCGCCGGGTCGTAATACGTGAAAGGCGACAGGCTGGCCACAGCTTGCACCAGCGCCACATCAGAGGCCAGGTTGTTCAGTAGCGAGGCGACAAAACCAGCCGCCACAATCAGCGCGCTAATCTGCCCGACCAGCGCACGCCGCCGCAAAATCGCGCTCAGCAAGATCGTGATGCCCATCATCATCAGCGTGAACGGGATAACCGCCGTCGCCGCGACGAAAAACAGCCAGGCATCCACCGTAAGCACCTGCGCCGACACGTCACCGAGCAGCAGACCAGCATACGCTATCAGGCCGATAGCGACGACAAGCAGCGTGTAAGCCGCGCTTTTTTCCAGCACCATGCGCCAACGCGGTAGCGGTTGCGTTAGCAGAATCTCGATGCTGCCGAGTGCTTCTTCGTTGGCGATGACGTTCACGCCGAACAGCACCGCCACCAGCGCATACAGCAGCGTAATCCAGCTAAAGTATTCGATGCTCAGGTAGCCTTCGACGGTAGCCAGAAACGACGCATCCGCGCCCACGAACGCCTCTAGCAATTGTGGGAACGCCTCAGTGAGACCTCGATACTCCTCCAGGAAATCCGTCTGTGTGGCCGTCAGCATCAGCATCAGGCCCATCAGCGCAAGGCCACCACCCCAGTACAACGGTTGTCGCCAGTCGCGCCGCAGCGTCTCGATGAATACGGCTCCTGCTGCTGGGTCACGCCGTTGGGTTGATGCTACGCTTGTCGTTTGTTGTGCAACTGTGGCCATCGTATAGCCTCCTGTATACGTCATGCGCTCATTATAGCGAAAAAACGCAAGCAAAGTATAACCTGGGTAGCACCACACAATAGCGTGGTCGTGCGTTTTTCATAGCGGACGCAGCAAGCCGCGTCCGAAACCGAACGACACGTTTCAACCGAGTATGGAAACAATACCTACAACCTATGGCGTCTGCATCAGGCGCACAATCGCGCCGCTGCTGTTGCCAACTGTGCCAAAATACAACGCGCCATCCGGCCCAACGGTTAAATCAATGCGGCAAGCGGCCCGTCCCAGGTCAATATCATGCACAGCTTCGATGCGCGTGCGGTCCGCGTTCAGTTCTGCGCGGCGCAGGTCACCATGTATCCAATTGCAGAAGAACAGATCACCGCGCCATTCTGGTATGGCCGGATGATCGTAGACGATGATACCTGTGGGCGCTTCCACCGGGTTAAACGACAGCAACGGCGGCGCATACAGCGGCAAGCCCGCAATCATATCTGTTCCGCTACACTGATAGCCCGGCCCCCAACCATAATTGAAACCCGGCAGCACCAAGTTTAGCTCATCGTCGCAGCGGTCGCCCACTTCTGATGTGAACAGGTTGTTCGTCAGCGGGTCAAACGTAAAATCAAACGGATTGCGGAAGCCATGCGCAAAGATACTGCTGTTGGGGCCATGTGGATTGCCTTCAGCGGGTATCAGGCCATCCGGCGTCACCGCAAAGCGGTGAATAGCGCCCTGTGGCGTACTTAAATCCTGTGCATGACGCGGCTCGCTGTAATCCCCAAACGAGATGAACAGGTCGCCGTTGGCGTCAAAATGCACATTGCCGCCGTTGTGCGTCAGTTCGCCGTTGTCAATCGGCACACTCAGCAGCGTTTCCAGCGTGGCTTCATCCGCAACGCCTGCATCGGTGATCTGAAAGCGCACCAGCCGATTCGCTGGCCAATCCCGCGTCGTGGCAGCGCGGGTATGCACCACGTACAGGGTGCGGTCCGTCTCAAAATCCGGCGAGAGCGCTAACCCAAGCATCCCGCGCTCTTGCAGGCTATCCGTCGGCAGCGTAATCACCGGGTCAGGTTGCAGCACGCCAGCAGCAGACGCGACGCGCACGCGGCCTGTGGTCTTTTCGTTGTAGAATAAGCGGCCATCAGGCGCAAAGGCCAGCCCAACTGGGAAATTCGCGGGCGTGAAAACTTCAACCGTGTAGCCCACGCCTGTCAACTCATCGGTGAAGGTCTGCGGCGATAATTCGGCTATGGGCGTGTCTTGTGCGGATGCGGGTAGTATGGCGATGAAGGCCAGCAAAATCAGTACCACCATAACGAAGATCAGGTTGCGCAGCACAGCAATAGCGAATTGCAACAAGGTTAGCATAAGCGGCTGCCAGATAGACGTAATGACCGTCCGAATTGATGAAAACGTGTATTGCATTCCAGGATGCCTCTGCAAAACAGCATGATTCGTGCACAGCATAGCGTTTGGTGTAGAATTTCACAATGGGCCATCGGTTATGAGGTGCATCACACGGTACTGTGTAGGGACTTGCCATTGCTCGTTTACAAATAGGCTTGTGCAACTTTTTCATGCGCGTTTATCCCAAATATCCCAAGTAAATTTGGGATATAACGCAGACTTTGGGATAAATTTGGCAAAAAATTCTTAGTGCAGCCTATGGCACGCTATTTAGTGAACACTCGACTATCTGAAATGTTTGCGTATTGTCGGTCATGGCATTGTGCAGAATAACAAAAGCGATTGACCCGAACCTTGCGTGTGTTGTGTGCGGCTCTGTGCTAAAATTTTGTCGGCTGACGCTAGCAATCCGGGCAGGTATAGATGGCGATTCAAATCACACGCATCGGTAAGTTTGGGCTGTATATTGATACCCCCGTGATGCCCGCTGCGGGCACGTTCGGCTTCGGGGATGCCTACCGCAACCTGATCGACATCGAGAAAATCGGCGCGCTAGTCACCAATCCGGTGACGTATGAGCCGTATTCGCCCGCATCCGGCACGCGGGTCGTGCCGCTGGACGCTGGCGTGTTGCTGCATACGGGCATCCCCAACCCTGGTATCAGGCAGGTCGTTATGCAATACCGTCAGATGTGGGCCGCGCTGCCCGTGCCGGTGATTGTGCATGTCGTGGAAAACAAACCGGAGCGCTTGCGCACCTGCTGCGAAATCCTGGACCGTGAAGAAAGCGTCGATGCGATTGAGGTCGGCCTGTATGATGACATTACCTATAAAGAAGCGGCTGATATGATCGCAGCAGCCACAAACGGCACCGAAAAGCCTGTGATCGCACGCCTGCCCGTGTATGACGCCTTCGAGATTGCCGAAGGGGTGGCCGAAGCCGGGGCCGACGCGCTGGTGGTGGCTGCGCCGCCGCGTGGCAGCGCCCGCGACCCGCTGACGGGCCGCCTGGTGAACGGGCGCGTCTATGGGCCGCTGGTCAAGCCGATGGTACTGCAACTGGTGCAAAACCTGCGGCAGCGCGTGGCCAACGTGCCCATCATCGGCGCGGGTGGCATCCACAGCCCACAGGATGCGCGTGATTATCTGGATGTCGGCGCGGTGGCGGTGCAGGTGGACGCCGTGACGTGGGTGCAGCCAAACCTGCTAGAGCGCATCGCCCGTGATCTGGGCGGCGCACTGAAAACCCGCCTGTCCGACGCGCTGCCTGATGAATGGAACCCCGACATGGGCGACACGGAGTTCAAGCAACTTTTTGACGACCCCGATAAAAACGATTAACACCGTCGAACAATCTTGTTACAATAGACGGCTTATTGCGATAGCCCCAAACATGACCGACTGAGCAGGATGCAGATACGGTGTCTAGTGACCATAGCCCACTCGCCAAAATCCGTTGGGTGGACCCCCTGACGAACGATGCACGCGAATTCGTGCTAACAGAGGGTGCCACCGCCTCTATCGGGCGTTCATCAGCCAACGATATTCGCATTGCGGAGCAGCACGTTTCGCGTCAGCATTGTGTGGTGCGCTACCGTGATGGCGTCTTCATGATCCACGACCTGAAAAGCAGCAACGGCACCTTCGTCAACGATGAACTCATTGCAGAGCCGTACCCGCTCTTTGCTGGTGATATTATTCGCCTTTACGTGCCACAACTGACGTTTATGGCGGCGACCACAGGTGACCTCGAAATGGCAGAAGAAACGGGCCGCCTGATCGTCGCCAGCCTCGCCGAAGGTGACGGCAGCTTGATTATCACCAACGGGCCACAAGAAGGCCAGACAGTCACGCTACAGAAAGAGCGCGTCGTCATCGGGCGGGCGACCAGCAGCGCCACCTGGGAAATTGCCGTGCGTGATCCGTCTGTGTCGCGCCCTCATGCACGCCTGGAACGCAAGGACAAACGCTGGCACATTTACGATCTGGGCAGCAGCAACGGCACGACGGTCAACAACGTGCGCGTAAACACCAAAGATGGCTATGCGCTGGTGGATGGCGATACTATCGCGCTAGGGAACGCCCTGCTGCTTTTCCGTACCGGCTGGCGGGCACCAGTGGGCCGCACGGATAGCCTGCCGACGCGCTTTTGATGTAGCATAACTGCGGCACTGTCCCTATGCGCAACATGGCGTATAATGATGACTTTCGCGACGATAAACACAGCGATTAGCAGCTTGCGAACGCGCCTCTGCGCGTCCGCCGTCGCCAAATTTGATTGTCCACGTTTTCCTGTGGTTCTACCAAGACACACAACAGCTATACACAACAGCTATACACAACAGCTATATATACAAAGGATAAGCGGCCCATGCTTAACGAAATACTCGAAGAAACCAAAGACAAGATGCAGAGCACGCTCAGCGTCTTTGAGGAAGAATTGCAGGGGATGCGCGGCAACCGTGCCAGTACCGCCCTGGTGGACCGCCTGCGGGTGGATTACTACGGCCAAATGACGGAAATGCGCCAATTGGCCAATATCTCTACACCGGAGCCGATGACGATCATGATTCGCCCCTTCGACCCCGCCGCTGTTCAGGCCATCGAAAAGGCCATCCGCGAAGCCAACGTCGGCGTAGAGCCGAACACCGATAGCAGCATTGTGCGCCTGAATATGCCTGCGCTGACCAAAGAGCGCCGCCAAGAACTGGTGAAATTCCTGAATAAGCGTACCGAAGACGCCCGCGTTTCGATCCGCAACATCCGCCGCAGCGCCAACGACGACATCAAAGACTTCGAAAAGGAAAAGGAAATCTCCGAGGACGAGGCCCACGAAGGTCAGGAGAAAATCCAGCAACTCACCGATGATTACATCAAGCGCATTGATGACGCAGCGAAGGCCAAAGAGAAGGACATCCTTGAAGTCTAGCCATCTGGCAGGGCTTTAGAGCTTCTTTGATGTTGTTTACATTATGCCGTCTCAAGTGAGGAATTCACGCCTGCATGGTGTATAGTGGGTTGCATCGGTATGTGCAACCCGTCTGCCGTGCACTTTATCAATAACGAGGCAACCTAGCCATGACACTCTACACGATAGAAGAACAAGCCGACGTGCAGAACGACACACCCCCGAAACGCCGCAGCTACCCCAAACACATCGCCATTATCATGGATGGCAACGGGCGCTGGGCCAAGCAGCGCGGTTTGCCCCGGTCGGCGGGCCATCACCAGGGTACGGAGAACCTACGGCGCATTCTGCGCTCTGCCGTTGAGATGGACATTGAAATCCTCACGATCTACGCCTTCAGCACCGAGAACTGGTCTCGGCCCAAGCGCGAAGTGCAGTTGTTGCTGCGCATCCTGGAAATGGTGATTGACCGCGAACTCAACGAGTTGAACGAAAATGGCGTGCAGATTCGCCATATCGGTGAGCTAAGCGGCGTGCCAGAGCGCCTACAGCAGAAGGTGCGCTATGCCTGCGAGATGACGCGCAACAACGACCGCCTGATCCTGAATGTGGCCTTTAATTATGGGGGCCGGGATGAGATCGTCCACGCCGTGCAGGATATTATTCGCGCTGGCACCCCCGCCGAGGACGTGACCGAAGACCTCATCAGTAGCTACCTGTATACGCGGGGCTTGCCCGACCCGGATTTGGTGATCCGTACCAGTGGGGAATATCGCCTGAGCAATTTCTTGATCTGGCAAGGGTCATACGCCGAATACTATTACACCGACATCTTCTGGCCGGATTTCAACGAAGGCGAGCTGCAAAAGGCCATCGACGAGTTCAGCCGCCGCCGCCGCCGCTTCGGTAAGACAGACGATCAGATTGACGCCGGATAGCTAGCAAGAATGCCCCGCGTCATTGGGGCAAATCAGCCAGTATCGCCCGCAGGTCAGCGTCATCCGCGCCTGTGCTCTCTTGATAGCGCTCTAAATCAGTACGAGCAGCGTTTGCTGTCGTGTCGCTGCGCGTCTGCCACCATTGGCCATAGTACGCCAATCCGCGCCCTAGATAAGCGTCTGTCAAGCTGGCATCAGTAGCCAGCGCAATATTGTAATCCGTCAGCGCTGCATCCAATTCACCGATTACCCGGTAGGATTCTGCACGCCGGAAGTAAACGAAGGCGTCCGCGTCGCCGCTGTCGATCACGCGGGTATAGAGTTCGATGGCGTTTGTATAAGATTGGCGCTCAAAGAGTACATTCGCCGCCTGGATATTAGCGCTGCTGTCGCGTGGGGTGGGCGTCGGCATGTTGGCGACGGCGGTGGCCGTAGCATCAACGGAGCCTGCCGGGATGCGCCACGCGGGTAGCTCCGTCGCGCCGACCACGTAATCACGTGGCCCCAGGTTAAACATGCTGGTCAAGCCGGTAAAGACCAGCGCCAGCACAATCACCAGCGCCCCCATAAACGCCCAGGGCACCTTCTCGTCGTTGTCGCCCCGGCGATTGGCCTCAGCGGTGGCGCGTGCACGCTGATTGCCGGGGTCATCGTAGCCGTGCCGTGTGCTCGTATAGCCTGTGTGACCCGTGTTCGCCTGTGTGTTTTGTGCATTCCGTGCATTCCGTGCATATGAATAGCTGCGGCTTGCGCCAGGTCCGGTGCGGTCGTCCTGAAATTCGACGCGGGTGGGGGGCTGGCGCAGTCTATCATAGCGCCGGCGCTCTGCTGGGTCTTTCAGTGTGCGGTAGGCGGTGTTGATGCGCTTGGTCTGCTGTTTGGCCTGCTCTAACCGCTTCTCAGCGCGCCGGATGGCCACTACATCCTCATCAGCGCGGGCCTGTGCCAGTTCGCCGCTGTAGCGGTCCGGGTGATATTTGCGGATGCGCTCACGGTAGGCGGCTTTGATTGTGGCTTCGTCTGCGGAGGGTGCAACGCCAAGCACCGCATAGTGATCGGGTAGTTCCGCCATAAGGTCGCTACCTATCGAAAAAACTGTATGCTAGGATTCAGCTAAGTTTACCATGTCCAGCACGACAAACTGTAGGGAAGACGCGATGCAACGATTGCTGAGCTTATGGGTGTTATCTGTGCTGCTGCTGGTCGGGGGTGATAGCGCCCACGCGCAACGCCTGGATGCGGGTATTGTGGCCACGCAACGCGCTATCATGCTGAGCACACAGGGCGGCCTATCGCTCGCAGAGCGCACACTGCCGAGTAATTCGCGCTATGTAGCCTATAACCCCATCGACCCGACGCGCTGGGCACGCATCGACGCTTTTGGGGCGTTGTGGTTCGTGCCGCAAGGTGGGCAAGAAGGCTTATATACCTTTGAGCCATACCTGCCGCAGTACCGCGCCGAAAGCGCCGCAGATAACCGCCTGCTGCTGCAATCCGTGCAGTGGTCACCGGATGGGCGCATGTTGGCCTTTCACATCGACAACCCGCAGATGATGAGCACGGAGCAGGGCGTGTGGTTCTGGCAACCCCTGAACGAAATCCCGTCGGACCCGTCCTATCAGCTTTTGCGCAATTGTCCGCCCGCCTGCGCCGAAGCTAACGCCGATGTCGGTCAGGCGTGGCGCATCCTGGATTATGACTGGTCCGGCGATAATAACACGTTGCTGCTGGAACTGCTGCTGCCCAACGAAAGCCGCCGCGCCATCACGGTGCGCCGTGCTGCCCGCGACCTGAACGACACACAGGCCAACACAGCGCCGGACCTGCTGTATTATGAGTATGCTAGCTGGACGAACGACAGCACGCGCCTTGTGGTCAGTGGACGTGCAGCCGATGGCAGCGTGGGCTTCGGTATCGTCAACCCCGATGGCAGCAACCCACAGCTAACGCCCGCGAACGACATCGGCATGGTGTGGGTGCAGGACGCCGTGCAGCGTGGCGATACAAATACGCTGGTGATGCTTGGCTCTGCGCTCACGCCGCAATCCCCGGTGCAGCTTGTCGCAGAAGATGGCACCGTGCTGACGCCGCCTATCGGGATGCAAGCACCCTCTGCTGTGAATTGGAGTCCTGACCGCACGATGGTCATGTTGCGGGTCAGCGGCAGCACCTACATAGCCAGCGTAGATGGGCGCGTGTGGGATATCAGCGAGCGTGTGATCGGTGCGCCGTCGCTTAACTGGGTGGCTGGCCCCTTGCCAGGGGACGCGGCTTTGCTGCCCGTGCCCGCCCCGCTGGATTTTGAGCGTATCGTCCCACCAACTATCGACAGCACCGCGCAAGAACCCGACGAGACCTTCGTGCAGGGCGATATTTTGCAGGTGATGGTGCCTGCGCTGCCCGTCTACGATGAACCGATTGCGGATTCTGCCGTGCTGGAAGCGCTGCCGCTGGATGCCGAACTGATTATCACGGGTGGGCCGCTGGCCGATGCTGTGACGACATGGTGGCGCGTGCAGACGTTGAACGTTTCCGGCTGGGTGCAGCATCGCATTGCCGGCCAGACGACGCTGCGCTTCGCGGAATAATTGGCCTTGTCTGATACAATTGCCGAAAAAGCGAGCAGATAGCGGCCATAGCCATGAACGATTTAATCCAGCAAAAACGCAAAATCCGGTGTGGCGCTGGCAAAACTGGCCGACGAGTGGCCGCAGGTGTTGCGTGCGATGGGGCTGACGCGATGATGCAACGCGCCGCTATGCTCATCAGCCTCTTGTTGATGCTTGGGTCAGCCTTGCCGATACAGGCGCAGGCCACATTCCCGCGCCACAAATGGGATGTCTTTTTAGAGCGCGACATCCGCGACGATGGCAGCGACCGCCTAAATTTTGTCGATGTACTGACGGACACCGTCACACAGGCCGAGATCATCGGAGAGCGCTACACAGCGTTGGGCGATGGCATCTTGTATTTCGACGCAGTATCGGCGCGTGTGATGCAGGCTTTGCCGGACGGCAGTATACAGCCACACCCCTTTATTGCGCTGGGTGAGGCGCAGCGCGTGGATTGGGTGGTTTCCGCGCTGGGCGACCGCGTGGCCTGGACGCTGACCTATGGCGAGCAAAACGCCCTGAGCACCCGCACGCAAATCGCCAACGCCAGCGGCGCGGGTCGGCGCGTGGTGCAGGAAGACGGCCCGCGCAACAGCGTGCGCGTGCTGCCCATAGCCTTTAATGCGGATGCGAGCAAGCTCTATATGGATGCACACCCGGACGGGCTTTCACGCTTTATGCCGTATGTGCAATACGCGGGCCTGTTCGAGTTGGATATTGCCAGCGGCGATGTGCGCACGTTGCCCGCTAGCAACCTGTGTTTTTGCGGCGCAGGCTTTCGCGACGATACCATGCTGCGGCTTGTGGTGGATAGCGATGGCTACGACGTGCATATCTACGATGTGCAGGCCGGCACGCGCCACGTTATCCCCGCGCTAGAATCCGGCAATTGGACGCTGGCAGGCGGCGTGCTCATCTCACCCGACAGCACGCAGGCGGTGTATGCCCTCTCGCAGATTGATAACTTCGGCACAGCAAACCAATCTGTGCGCACGCGCTTCGTCCTGGTCGATTTGCTGGCGCAGACACAACGCGCATTAACCGAACCGCTGGCCACTTACGTCACGCCTGTGCGCTGGACAGAAGATAACAGCGCGATTTTGTTCAGCAGCCCGCAGCAGAGCGGCACGTGGAAGCTAAATATTGCCGACAGCAGGCTGATACAGGTGGCAGACGCGGCCTTCATCGGCACCCTGCACGATTAATTGTCTTGGTCCGCAAACCGGGCCGATTATTTTGTGTAGGCCCATTTTGCCCGCGAATTGGCCCTCACCCCCTCATTCCCCTTCACAGGGGTAGGTATTTTAGATTTGTCGTCGTCTTCGGTAGCGGACGCAGCAAGCCGCGTCCCTACACAGCCGTTTTGGACCGTAGGGACGCCATTCTTGGCGTCCGGG
>DAOTTW010000274.1:0-1942 GCA_034437615.1 Anaerolineae bacterium
TACATCACCATGCCGCCATCTACAACGAGCACCTGCCCGGTGATATAGGCTGCGTCGTCGGATGCCAGAAATGCAACGGCCTTCGCGACCTCTTGCGGGGTGCCCTGCCGCCCTAGCGGGATAGCGTTCACGGCTTGCTGCATCACATCGTCGCTGAGTTCGGATGTCATATCGGTGGCGATGAAACCGGGTGCAACCGCGTTCACGGTGACGTTGCGTGTGGCGATTTCCTTCGCCAGCGATTTTGTCAGGCCGATCATACCCGCTTTGCTGGCCGCGTAGTTGGTCTGGCCGCCGTTGCCTGCAATGCCGACGACGCTGGTAATGTTGATGATGCGCCCGCTGCGCTTCTTCATCATGCTGCGGCTGACCGCTTTGGAGCAGAGCCACGCGCTGCGCAGGTTCGTATTCACGACTGTATCAAAATCGTCGGGCTTGAGCAGCATAATCACGTTGTCGCGGGTGACGCCTGCGTTATTCACCAAAATGTCAATCTGGCCGTAAGTCTTGGCGACGTGCTTTATCATTGCGTCCACCTGTTCGGCGTCGCTGACATCCGTCTGAACCGTCATACCGTCGCCACCGGCTTCTTTGATGGCTGCGATAACGGCGTCTGCGGCGTCTGCGCTGCGGTTGTAATTGACGACGACGGTTGCGCCGCGTGCGCCGAGTTCGAGCGCGATGGCCTTACCGATGCCGCGACTGCCGCCCGTGACGACAGCGATCTTGCCGGAAAAATCAGACATGTGTGCGCCTTTCTTGGTGATGAAATAAACAAAACAATCAATGAATACGCCTATTGTAATTGTTCACGCACCAAACCGACACAGTAGGCTAGCCGCCGACCCAACCCAGTAGGCGAATTGTGCCTTCAAGGTCGCCCGTCAGGTTGCCCGCGCCAAAGCCATTAGAATTTGCGCTAAAGACATCCACACGCCCGTCGGCGCTGCCTGTCACGCTGGCATTGACGCCCAAGAAGGCCAGTGTCTGCCCATCAGGTGAGTAAAGCGGGTTGCACATGCCGGGGGGTGGGCTGCCCGTTGCGATGAAGCCGAAGGTCTCATCGGAGACGCGAATCCCATAGGGGCACTGACCCCCGATGCCGCCCATTGCGATGCGTCCGCTGCTAGCCGACCACGACGCGCTGAAGCCGAACGTCGGAAAATCAAAATCTTTGCGCTGCCGAATCAGGTTGCCGTCGGTCTCCATCAGGACGATTTCGCTGCTGGTGAGGCCGATGCGCTGGAAGATCACCGCGCTACCATCGAAGCGCCAAGCATCACCCAGGTAGAGCACGTCTGCGTCATCACCGAGCAGGCGCACAGGCTGCGCACGCCCCGTAGACACGTTGGCCAGCCATAGGTTACGCTCTGGGGCCAGCAAATCGGTCTGATCCCCGGCAGCGATGGCCAGCAGATCGTCGTTAATCCAGCGCGGCGGCTCCGTCACGAAGACATCAGCAGCCTGCCGCACGTCGCCCGTTGCCACGTCAATCACATAGACCTGCCCACCACGCGGCGGCTCATCCTGTGTGGCATCACAGAAAACGTCGTCTGCCGGGTTCCAGCTTGGGCAGGTGGCCCGGTCAGATACGAAGGCGACCCGCGTGCCATCGGGCGACCACACGGGCCACCAATCATAGGAGTCAGCATCGGTCAGGTTGCGGCGGTTGACGCCCTGCGTCGGGTCCCGTGTATCAAACACGAAAATATCCAGCGCGTAGCCCGTGCGTAGGGCCATCGTCAAGTAGCGCCCATCCGCCGACCATGTTGGCTCGTTGACGAGGCTACGCTGCACCAATGAACTAATGCGTGCAATGCGCCCGGAGATGCCATCGGTAAAATCAGCCAGATAGAGGCCCGTATCGCCGCCTGCTTCGATGAAATAGGCGACAGCATTAGCGCGTGGCGATGGGTAGACGCGCTCGCCAGTCGATGAAGCC
>DAOTTW010000275.1:0-2105 GCA_034437615.1 Anaerolineae bacterium
GTTGCACACATCGCTGGGATGGCGACCGTCGCAAGCCTTCCTGATTCAACTTGACCATGTAACGGAGGGGTGGGCTGCTGCGCTGACGTTGATCCTCACAAGCCAGACGGATGCCGATGAACAGGCGTTAGCAGGACAACTTGCACGCTATTCCGCATCCAAACGCCACATCTTCGACTACTTCGCACAAGAAATTTTCGAGCAGCAACCACCAGCAATGCAGGCATTTCTGCTGGATACCTGTGTACTCGATCACCTGGAACCGGATGTTTGCCGTGCGTTGACTGGAAATGCTGACGCAACATCGCTGCTTGAGCGCTTAGCCACCGAGAACCTGTTTATCATCCCCTTGACGGATGCACAACCTGTTTACCGCTATCATCACCTGTTTGCGGAGTTTCTGCGACAGCAATTGACGTTAGAAGATCAGGCGCGCTATTTGCAATTACACCGCGATGCCTCAGGTTGGTATCGTGCCAATGGGCACGTAATCGCAGCGGTGAATCACGCGTTGGCTGCTGCCGCCTATGACGACGCTGCCAGCCTGATTGCAGATTGGGCCTGGGAAGCCTTAACCACACGCGGCGAGATCATGACACTCATCAACTGGCTTGACCACTTTGCGGATACTACCTTGCAGCGTCATCCGCGCCTGTCGCTCTACTTTTCACGTGCTTTATATCTGGTCGGTGATATGCAGCGCTCTCAGCATTACGTGCAGCTTGCGACTGATGCCACAGCGGATGCTGCGCCGCTACGAGCGATTGCCTATGGTTATCAGGCGACATTGGCGGCCTATCGCGGTGAGGTGACAGCAGGTCTGAACTGGATCGAACAAGCCAACGCTTTGCAAGAGCATGTCGCAGGTGTTGATCGTGTGCGCATCGCCAATGCAGACGCCTTCCTGCGCTACCTGACCGACACGATCCCTGCCGCACGTCAGTCATATCAGCACGCTTTAGCCCTTGCCAAGCACATTCAGCATGATTTTCTGGCGCTGGATGCCCATTTCTATCTGGCGCAACTTGACCTGTTAGCGGGTGAGTTAAAGGCTGTGACCGAGCGCTGTGAAACTTTGCTGGCGCATTACAACAGCCGCATCGCGCCGTTAGCCGCGATTATGTTGCCGCTGGCACGGGTGCAGTATCAACGCAACCAGGTCGTGCAGGCGGAAAGCAGCTTGCGTGATGCGATTGCACTGGCGGAAAGTGCTAATCTGACCGATATTCTATGGCTGGCGTATATGAATCTGGCAGGCGTGCTGTCGGTACGTGCAGGCGACGAAGCCAGCACATTGCTTGCCCAGGCTCGCCAAATTGCATATGGTTTTGATAGCCCAATTATGGCGTCTATCATCGACGCGGCGCAAGCGCAGTACCATTTGCGCCTGGGACAAGTAGAGACCGCTGCTGATTGGGCGGCACGTTTCCAAGCCAAGCAGCATTATCACCAGCAATACGAAACGACGATTCTGGCGCGGGTGCTAGTGGCTCAAGGGCATAATCAGCAAGCACAATCCTTGCTAGCAGAGTTGATTCACGACGCGCAACGCAACGGACGTATGTGGTACATCATCGTGGGCAATATCCTGCAAGCACTGGCACAGCAGGCATCCGGCGACACCACCGCCGCGCTGGTTTCCCTGGAAAACGCCCTGCAATACGCACAGCCGCAAGGTATTGTGCGGCTATTTCTGGATGCAGGCCAGCCGATGCAGGTCTTGCTGCGCACAGCCGTGCAGCAAGGTGTGGTTGCCGATTATGCCAGCTATTTGCTAGACATTGCCGCACAAGATGCCAGTCCACAACACCCTGCCGATAAGCTTACTGAGCGAGAAATTGAAGTGCTGAGCTACATTGCAGACGGTGCGAGCAATAACGAAATCGCGATGGCACTGGTCATCAGCGTGGGTACGGTCAAGAGCCACATTCACCACCTCATGAACAAGCTAGATGCGCACAATCGTACCGATGCTGTCAGCAAAGCACGCAAGCTACACATCCTCCCCCACTAATTTTATAGCACTTCAGCGGTTCAGCACGTCAGCAAAAAGAGCGTGCTTGAATCTAACTTCTGGTTGATGACAGCCTTCGGTGGTTTACGCC
>DAOTTW010000276.1:0-4134 GCA_034437615.1 Anaerolineae bacterium
AGCGATTACAGCCAGTTGCCCAGGGCGTTTGAGCGCTACAGCGCCGCAGACCAAGCACGCATCCGGCAGCGCATGGCCCACATCGCCCAGGGGCAAGCGTAAGTGTATCTACCTTATGGTGTGCGTATGCGGTAACATATAGGCAAACTAATATGACTACTGCAAATAGCTGCCATGACCAAAAAACGCCTTGCATACCCCTGGCTGACCGCCATCCCGCTACTGCTGCTGGTTTTCGGCATCCTGATGCATGTCGTGATACCAAAAATGCACATGCGCCCTGACGAAAACTGGACCTATGATTACATGCCTGCGCCGCATCCGGTGGCCCTGGTCGAAATCCTGACGCACGACACGCATCCGCCGCTGTGGTGGTTGTCGTTCTGGTCGTGGCTACAGCTAACGGGCGACCATGAAATCACCGGGCGCATGGCGTCGGCGCTGTTCGGCATGATAACGCTGTCGCTGGCCTATCATCTGGGCCGTGACTGGTTCGGGGATTGGCGCTACGGCGTGTTTGCGCTGGCGACGCTGGGCACAGGCAACCTGTTCCTGATCTACACAACGGAGATACGGCAGTACGGCCTGATTTATCTGCTGGTGCTGGCCTGTATGCTGGCGTTCCGGCGCTGGTTGCGGCGGCGCACGTGGCGCACGGCCTTGCGTTATGGGCTGTTTGCGGCACTTTTAATGTACATTCACTACTATCTGGCGTTCTTGATCGCGGCGCAGCTTGTATTTTTCGTCGTTTACGTGTTTATTTTGCGGGTCGATCACAATCGACCCCTACACAGGATCGTGTTGCAGGCTATTGCGGCGGGTGTGCTGGCGTTGCTGGTGTGGCTGCCCTGGGCACCTGTTTTCGTGCAGCAAGTGCTGAAGCTCAACCGCCTGACGCCTGCGCAGTACACAGATGTCGGCCTGATCCCCGCGACATCCCCGACCAATGCGGATACGGTGCTGCGCCTACTGACGGAGGTGGGTAACGGTTTATGGTGGTTGCCCCTGCTGCTGCTCGCCTGGGGATTGCTGCGCTTATGGCGGCGTCCGGCGTATTGGCTGCTGCTGACGTGGGCGCTGCTGCCACTGGCGTTTATCCTGCTGCTGAATACCCGCGTGGATGTCTATACACAGCGCTATGTGACGTTCACGGTGATTGGCCTGCTGATTGCCTGTGGTGTGGCGCTGGCCGCCTTGCCGCGTTATGTGCGCTGGCTGGCGTTGCTGGCGCTCATGCTGAACGGGTTATCGTATCTGCCGGGTGCCTTGCCGCAGCGTGTGCCCTTCCGTGACATCATAGCCCAACTTGAGCGGATCGCAGCGCCGCAGGATGTGTTTCTGTTTGACCTTGAACTTTACGATAGCTTCGAGCAAAAGCAAATCCTGCGTTACATGCCGGATGAACTGCGTGCACGGATTGTATTGCAGGCCGACGACCCACAAATCACGCTGGATCAGGTGCGCATGTGGCACGTCACCGATAATCTATTCGCGCCGGAGATTTTCGAGCGCTTCAAAACTTATGAAGCGAATCAGCGCTTTGTGACGCAGATCGTGGGCCAATGTGACCGGGCGTGGTGCTTCGTCCTTCAACTGCTAGAGACGGCACCGCAACAGCAGCCGATTGACACATTTGAGGACCTGTTGGCCTATCATGGTTATAGCCTGCAACGCAATGCAGTCGGTAGACTAACGCTGACGATCTGGTGGCGACCCCTGCGGCCTGCACCGAGCGATTACGCGATTGGCATTTATTTGTTGGACGCGAGTTATCAGGTGGTGGCGCAGACAGACGGTATGATTAACGATCGCTTTCAGGGGCAGGTGCCACTGCAAAATATGGATGCGGGGCGCGGTTACTATCTGGATACACGAGACTTGGTGTTGCCGCCCGATCTGCTGTCGGGCACGTATTATCTGGCGGCGGCGGTCTATGATTGGCGCACGAACAGCCGCCTGAGATTGCAAGACGGCAGCGATACGCTGTTCCTGGATACGCTGACATTACCATAGCACACATTGTACTTATCTTTCATAGGATCACACATGCAAGATCATTACACAACAGGTGTACGCCTGACCAACACGCTATTCGTAACGCAAAGCCTGTTTTCGGCGGCGCAAATCGCGATCATCACGCTGCTATCCATCGTCGCCGTTGACCTCAGCGGCAGCGATGCCAACGCGGGTATCCCATCCACTGTGCTCACGTTGGCGCAATCGGCGGCGGCGTTGCCCCTGGGCATCGTCATGGGCCGCTTCGGGCGTCGTCTGGGCCTGAGCGTTGCTTATGTAATGAGCGTGCTGGGCGCGTTGCTGGGCGTCGTCGCGCTGGTCACCGGCTCATTCCCGCTGCTGCTGTTTAGCTCCGGCTTGATCGGTGTCGGGCGTGCCGGGGCGGATCAGAGCCGCTATGCGGCTGGCGACATGTTCCCCGAAAGCGAGCGTGGGCGCATGATTGGGCGCATTGTGCTGGCGGGCACCGTCGGCGCGATCCTGGGGCCGCTGCTGGTGGTGCCGGGTGGACGTTTGGCTGCGTCTGTGGGCTTGCCTGCGGATAGTGGCCCCTGGTTGGTGGCGCTGGCTTTCTTCACGTGGGCGCTGATGATTACGTTTGCGGGCCTGCGACCCGACCCGATGCAGATTGCACGTCAGATCAGCGGCGACCCGGCCAAGCGCAAGGCGAAAACAGGCGATAATACCCGTGAAAACGTCGATAATGGGCGCGGCTTACGCGAATTGTTCAGCTTGCCGCAGGTGCAGCTTGGCGTGCTGTCGATGCTCATCAGCCAGGTGGTCATGGTGACGCTGATGGTGATGACGCCGTTATACATGTCACATCACGATCATGGCAACGATGCGATTTCGATTGTGATTATGGCGCACACGCTCGGCATGTTCGGTTTGTCGGCGCTGACCGGGCGCTTGATTGACCGCTACGGGCGTGAGCGTATGATGGTGGTGGCGGGCGTCGTGCTGATTATTTCAACGCTGATCGCGCCGCTATCGACGGAGATGCCTGTGTTGATCGTGGGGCTATTTCTGCTCGGCCTGGGCTGGAACTTCGGCTATATTGCGGGGTCGTCGCTGTTAGCGGATGCCCTGCGCGGTGAAGAACGCAGCCGCGTGCAGGGCGCTAGCGATATGCTGGTGGCGTTCGCGGCGGCGCTGGGCACGCTGTCGGCGGGTCCGGTCTTTGGGTTCGGTGGTTATATGCTGGTGGCCGCGCTGGGGTTGGTGCTGACGCTGCTGCTGCTGTGGATTGTGCGTCTGCTGGCCCCACACACGGCCCCGGTTACGGCGTAATCCAGCCTTCACCCCCATTTAGTAACGGCTGGTAGCACCACAGGAAAACGTGGGCTGTGAAAATTATGGCGGTTTGCACTGCCCCGTAACTACTCAGGCCAGCCTGTGTGTGTCGCCACTGGCTAAAGCCAGCGGCTGCCACAGGGCCAACCCCCCTGAAGGGGGCTATTGCACGCTGCATACAGGGGTCTATTTAACAAACGTGCAACGAGGTGTCACCCGATTAATTCCAGATGAGTGGTTGCACTTCACGGCAGTTAGGGCACACTCTCTCCCATTGCCTTTTCTGCGACAGTATCAGCGGCAAGTGGCCGTCGAATCCCCCAGCCATTTACTACGTCGCGAAAGCACACAAGCGCCGCAACTGTACAGCTTGCTGGCGATTTTCTGCTGGGTGCGTCAGGGCGACATCACGGATGATGTGGTTGATCTGTTCATGCAGGTGCTGAAAACGATTCGCGTGCGGGCTGAGCATCGTGAAGAACGCCGTTTGCTGGCGGATTTTGTGCGTGTGGATGGCAAACAAGCCTTGCTGTATCAACTCGCTGAAGCCATGCTGGAAAATCCTCAAGGGATTATCGAAACGGCCTTGTATCCCATCATCGGTCAGCACCGTCTGGAAGCCCTGGTCGCTGAAGCCAAACAGTCGCTGTGTATTTACTCGCAATTGATCAGCCCCAATTCATCCGAAGCTGCCGCCATGATTGAAGGTGTTTTGATCGGACAGTCCAGCATGAGCCAAATACAAATACTGGCCTATCTGCGCACCTCAACCGACAAGCAAGGCCTCAACAACCAGCGTCTAGAAATCCTGGACTATGCGCGACT
>DAOTTW010000277.1:0-8380 GCA_034437615.1 Anaerolineae bacterium
TGCGGTCCCGCTTGCAGATGGGCGCGGTTCTGCATCATAAATCGTCACATCCGGCACGCGGGTTTGCACACGCACATCATCGCTATCCGGGTAATCAAACGCGAGTTGCAGCGAACGCTCTAGCCCGACCTCGTAATTATCCGGCAAATTTTGATCTAACATACGAGCAATGTCATCAATGTGTGCGCTATGAAACATGCGCCACATGCCCTTTGTATTCTGCAAGTAGCTATTCAGATGGGCGTTGATGCCCGTATAGGGGTTGTGCTTCAGAAAAATGGCCATGATTCGTCACCTTTGCCTAGCATTACCTGTGATTATAGCACAAATGCACCGCTTCAATTTACATGAGCCTTACATTTTGTCAGCAACATTGTAAGCGTTCTTGTCGTATAATGATGAGACAGACAAGCAAGCAAATTAGGTGAGTTCGTATGGCTTTTGCAAAATCTCAATTTGAGCGCCCCAATGAATTACGCAAGCGGGCGTTGGGCATGACCGCACTGGCGCTGGTAATCGTTTTCATCCTGTGGAACGTGCCCCTGTTCAATGCCGCCCTGTATCCGTTGCGGCTGTTCGTGACCTACGTGCATGAGGCTGGCCATAGCTTAATGGCCCTGCTGACAGGTGGCGAGATTCGCGGCTTTCTGGTGTCGGCGAATGGCTCCGGCCTTGCGGTGACCGCAGGCGGCATCCGTGCGCTGATTATCCCGGCGGGTTACCTGGGTGCAGCCGCGTTCGGTTCGATCTTATTCTATGTGGTTAACCGCTTCCCGCGCCTGAGCGAGACCATCTCGCTGCTTTTGGGCGCAAGCATGATCGTCTTCACGCTGCTTTTTGCGCGGCCTGATGAGACAGGCGCACCACTCGCGCTAATTTTGGGCGTGGGTTTCGGCTTCGTGCTGGTTTACATGGGGCTACGCGCCAGCGAAATGTTTAACCTGCTGGTGCTGAATATCCTGGCGGTGATAACAGCGCTGAATGCCGTGCTGGATTTGTACTACCTGATCCGCTTCATTGACGCCAGCCGGGGTATCGTCAGCAATGACGCAGTGGCCTTCAGCGAGCAGGTCATGCCAATTCTACCGCCGACGTTGGTCGCGATCATCTGGGCAATTATGTCGCTGGCGATGTTTGGGCTAGCTGTGTGGCACGGTGTCTTGAAGCCTGTACGCCGGGGAATTGATACGGCTTACAGCCGCCTGTAGAAACGCAGGGACGTGCCGTTGCACGTCCCTGCATTATTGTATCTGCGCTGGTTTTGTCTGGTGTGCCAGCGCAACCACACCGGAATTTGCGGCAGGGTAGGCGTTAGTTCTGTTCCAACACCGATACGGCGCTGGCCTGCTTACCCTTACGGCCTTCGGTAATTTCAAATTCTACGCGGTCACCCTCGTTCAGCGTGCGGAAGCCACGCCCCTGAATTTCCGAGTAGTGCACGAACAGGTCCGGGCCATCAGCCTGCTGAATGAACCCATACCCTTTTTCACTGTTGAACCACTTGACTGTACCTTCGACGCGTTCGTTCATAATGTTGCTTTGCTCCCTGAAAGGATAGAATCGTGTAAATTTGGTCTTGCTTCAGCCCTTATACCGACAGGCATCCTATCAATTCAGGATATGCTTGTGGCAACTTGAGAGTCGTACATCAGGTCTTTACCGTTACCCACAGCGGGAATTGGCGAATCGCACTGTGTTCTAGCATCTCAATTAATGGCTTATCGGTACCCAACCACTGTACCGAGGTGAACACCGTTTTAGCAAAAGCTAGTGCCCACGCAGCCACTATACTATACAAGCAATAACGTGCTTAGGCTATACCAATCTGTGCGTAGCGTGTGATTTTTCCGTTAAAAATCGGCTAAATCCCCGATTTAGAGATGTCGCAGCGCAACGGCTACGAGGTGATGCGTAGCGCAAATGCCGTTTTGCTGTTACCCTGCCTCTGGTTTAATCAGGCAGGCAGGTTAACGCATGACGACATCCATCTGGCAAGTACACACCAACACGATACAAGCACCACAGGCCGTTGATTTTCTGGTGGTTGGCGCGGGTTTAGTCGGCACCGCAGCCGCGTATTTCGCAGCGCAAGCGGGCCATAACGTGCTCATCATCGACAAGGCCGACGTTGCGCTGGGTGCAAGCGGACGCAACGCAGGCTTCATGATTACCGGGCTGGATACGTATTATCACAGGGCTGTCGCGGTCTACGGCGCAGATGTGGCCCGTGAGATGTGGGATTTATCGCGGCGCACAATCGCCTTCTGGAAGCAGATTATCGCAGAAAGCAAGGGCGCGGTGCCCTTCCGTCAGACAGGCTCATTGCTGCTGGCCGAAAGCGCCGCCGAAAAGCACGACCTGCAACAAGCCATCCGAGGGCTAGAGGCCGCTGGCATTGATGCGATCTATCACGATCACGACCCGCTTAGGCGTGGCTACCATGCGGCCATCGAACAACCGCAAGATGGCGCGGTGCAGCCTTACAAGCTGACACAAGAGCTATTACGGCGTAGCGGCGCGCAGATGATCCCCAACAACGAGGTTTATCGCATCGAGCAAGACGCGCCGGATTGTGTGCGGGTATCTGCGCAACGTGCCACCTATGAAGCGCGGTATGTGCTGTTGTGCACGAATGCCTATTCGCCGCTGATTGATGCTTATTTCGTGGGCAAAGTCACGCCGACGCGGGCGCAATGCCTCGTGACGGAACCACTGGATGCAGCGCCACTGGCTACCTGCGGCTACAGCGATTACGGCTATATGTACTACCGCAGCACCTTCGACAATCGTCTGCTGATCGGTGGCGGACGCAAGCAGCATAAAGCGCTGGAAAACGACACCACCGAGGACCGCTTATCGCAACCTGTGCAGGCGGCGCTAGATGCCTACAAGCAGCGCTATTTCCCGGATGTAACCGCACCTGTTGCACAGCGCTGGTCCGGCATCATGGGCTTCAGCGCGGATGGCCTGCCGCTGGTGGGTACGCTGCCGGGTCGAGCGCGTGTGGGCTTTGCAGTGGGCTTCACCGGGCATGGCCTGTCGATGGGCGCACAGACCGCCGAGCGTGCGGTGGCACACCTGCTGCATGGCACGCATCCCGGCGCAGTCGCCGCGTCACGCATGGACTAAATCCCTGCAACCTGTGGCCTATGTTCTGCGTTATATAGGTCATGACGATCATTCAGGGACGTTCTGTTTAACCGCCAAAGGACGAGAAAACATGACCATGCAAAAGACAAAATCGGATGATGTCGCGGTCTACGATCTAGCAGAAGTGGGCACGCGCTTCGGCGCACAAGTCATCGACGCTATTATCCTCGGCATTGTAGCAGGTGTGCTGCTTGGGGTCGGGCGTAATGCTGCGCCGTTCCTATGGTTCATCTTCGCGGGTGCCTATAACTGGTACTTCTGGACGCGCCATAACGGTCAGACGCCCGGCAAGATGTTCATGCGCATCCGCGTGATTAAAGCGGATGGTACAGCCATCAGCGACGTAGACGCCGTGATGCGCTTCATTGGCTATCACATCAACACATTTGTGTTTATGTTTGGCTGGCTATGGGCGCTGGTCGATAGCGACCGTCAAGGCTGGCACGACAAGCTAGCCCGCACGTATGTGGTGCAGGCATAGATTATTAGGTTCTGTAGGGGCGGAGCATTATCCGCCCGCCATATAGCCACAGACTCAACGGAATCTGAAGAGCAAAGCGAGAAAATGGGCATGGACGGCGAAATCGAATACACGTTGATCTGTCCGTACTGCTGGCAGGAAATCACCATGCTGCTGGATACCTCTGTATCGCAGCAGACCTACGTCGAAGATTGCGAGAACTGCTGCAACCCCATCGAAGTCCACTATCGCACCGACCCCGACGGCAGCATCAGCGAATTCCAGGCACATATGCTGGATTAACCTCCCCACTTAGCGGTACAATCGTCGACTGTTCACGTTAATTTCTGGTTTTGTCTTGAGCCGTATAACGAAAGGTCACGCTTGTGATCGTAGAAAGCGATAAGGATTTGCGCGGCATCACGCGCATCGGCCAGCTATGCGGTGCTACCCTACAGCACATGCTAGCCCACCTCGAACCCGGCATCACCACGCGCCAACTCGATGCAATCGGCGCGGCTTACTTGCAACAACACAACGCGCAATCTGCGCCCATCCTCGCCTATCAGTATCCGGGCTGGACCTGCATCAGCGTCAACGAAGCGGTGGCGCATGGCGTGCCCGATGACACCGTGATACAGGCGGGTGATGTGGTCAATATCGACGTATCCGCAGTGCTAGAGGGCTATTGGGGTGATACAGGGGCGAGCACGATGCTGCCTCCCACACAGCCGAAGGTCGAAAAGCTGTTCAAAATTACGCAGGAAGCACTTTATGCAGGCATTGAGCAGGCCAGGGCAGGCAAGCCGCTGTTTAACATCGGTAAGGCTATTTACCGCATCGCCAAGCGTAACCGTCTGACTGTGCTAAAGCAGCTTAACGGGCATGGCGTCGGGCGGCACATCCACGAAGACCCGACTGTATTCAATTTCTATCATCGGCAGAACCGCCTGAAGCTGCGTGAGGGCATGGTTATGACGATTGAGCCATTTTTCAGCAGCGGACGGCGCGACACGATATACACCGATTCTGAGGACGGCTGGACCCTACGCACGCTGGACCACAGCCTGAGCGCACAGTTTGAGCATACCGTCGTCATTCGCGGCATAGATGAAGGGCCGCTGCTGGTGACCAAAGTAGACGGCTCACATTAAGACGGTAGCAACGACAGTAGAAGCAGTGGCCATGTAGGGACGCGGCTTGCTGCGTCCGCTATGAAAAACGCACGACCACGCTACTGTGTGGTGCTACCGGTTATGGCACGTTCAGCATCAATAAGCTGCTGCACATCCTGGGGATGATGAAAGACGCCGATCATCCCCACACCCTGCGCTTTGAGGTCGCGCAGGCGTGCCGTGAGCGCGTGCCGTGTGGCCACGTCCAGTGAGGCGGTCGGCTCATCCAGCAGCAGCAAGCGGCGCGGCGCGATCAACGCCCGCGACAGGTTGACCTTCTGCTGTTCGCCACCCGAAAACGTCGAGGGGTAGGCATCCCACAGGTTGCGCTTGAGGCCGAAGTCGGCCAGCAGCTTTTCGGCCTCTTGTAATGCGTCAGCTTGCGAGACACCCTGCCCCATCAGCGGCTCTGCGACCAACTCACGGGCGCTGACACGCGGACGCGGGCGCAAGAACTGCGTCACGAAGCCGATCTCGCCGTGCCGCAGGTGCAGCATATCCACATCCGCAGCACGCGCTAAATCAATGACGCCATGCCGACTGTCGTAGAGCGCTTGGCCACTGGTGGGCATGTAGGTGCGATACAGGCAGCGCAGCAACGACGACTTGCCTGCACCGTTCGGGCCGCTGATGAGCAGAAATTGCCCTGCTTCAAGTGAGAATGAGAGCGCATCAAACACGCCGATCTCGCGCTTTAGCTGGTGGATATTAAACTGCTTGCTGAGATTACGCACATCAAGTAGCGGCATCGAAAATCCTATAGCTTGGCGTGGACAAGCTGCTGCGTGTACGGGGCCTGTGGGTCCTCTAATATCTGATCGGTCAGCCCTTGCTCGATCACGCGGCCATCGCGCATCACCATCACCCGATCCGACAATGTGCGGATGACGCCCAGATCATGCGAGACGATAATCACGGTCATGGTGCGTTGACGCTGCACGCGCTTGAGTGTATCCAGCACGGTTGCCTGTATCGACACATCCAGGCCCGTTGTCGGCTCGTCCAGCAGCAGCAACTCCGGCTGCAAGGCGATGGCCTTCGCCAACTGTACGCGCTGCTGCATCCCCCCCGATAGCACACGCGGCGGGTCGTCCATGCGATCCAGCGGGAATTCAGACGCGCCCAACGCATTCGAGGACGCATCACGCAGCGCCTTGAAGCTGCGCTCGCCCGTAATCAGCAAGCGCTCAGCGACGTTGCCACTGGCGCTGTAGCGCATCCGCAAGCCCAGGTGTGGATTTTGATACACGATGCCGATGTGATGCACGCGCACATCGCGCTTATCGAAGCGTTCCAGCGTGAACAGGTCTTTATCCTGCAAGCCGTCGATGTCCAGGTGATACCTGCCCGCATCCGGCGCGTCCTCAAGATTTAATAGGCGCAACACAGTGGATTTACCGCTGCCGGATTCGCCCACAACGCCCAATATTTCGCCCGGATACGCCACGACATCGACGTTATCGACGGCCTGAATGCGCCCGTAGCGCTTGCTGAGGCCAGTAGCCGTGATTAGCGGTTGTCGTGTGACGATGCGCGGCGCATCAAGATGACTGCTTGGGCTGCTTAAGGTAGCCGTCATGGTAGAAGTTCCCTTCGTCGTCGTAGTAGGTCGCGCCAATGTCGGCAGAGTCGCCGTTTTGCTGCTGTATGAGCTTGTGCATGTAGCCTGTGTCGGATAGCTCATAGTGTGCGGTGCCGTCATCCTGCGGGATTTCGTTCATGAATTTGTGTTGTGCGCCCGTGACGCGGCACTGCCAGCCCGTCTGATCTTCCACCGCGAAGGGCACATCCGTAAATTCTAATGGGTACACATCGGTATAGGGCGGCACAGCATACAGGCGCTTCTCGCGGCCTGCTGCCAGTAGCGTCAGGTGGGCGGCTTGGTGCAATGCGGGCGTATCCCAGCGCGGGATGGGGCTGGGGGCCATGATGTAGCGCTTATGCACCAGCACCGGGTAATCCGCGCCTTGCAGGTAACGCCCGAAGCGCACAAGCTGCTCGTAGAGCACCAGCCACATCTGGCCATAATCGGCGTCGGCGTGCAGTTCACGCGCTTTTGCCATGTTGGGCTGCACACCGCGCAGCGGCTCCGGCACGGGCACTTGCAGCACCAACACCTGACCCTCTCGCAAACGTTCTTCGGTAATGCGGTGGCGGCTCTGGATGATCGTGGCCTGTGTGGTGTCACTGGTCGTCGTCGCGCCAGTCATGCGGGTGATGAAGCGGCGCAGGTTGGCGGCGTTCACGCTGTCGTCTGCGCCCTGGTCGATGACCTTGACGCGATCATGTGGGCTGACAAGGCTGAGCGTGGCTTGCAGGCCGCCTGTGCCCCAGCCGCGTGCGATGGGCAGTTCACGGCTGGCATAGGGCACCTGATAACCTGGGATAGCGACGGCCTTCAGCATCCGGCGGCGCAGTTCGCGCTTGGCGAAGCTATCCAGGAAGCCATAGCTGTAGCCGCTGGGTGTGTTGGTCAAGTCTTTGAGGGGCATGTGTCAGTCTCGTTTATCTACAATGTTTCAAGCCATTCTGCAAGTTTTTGCTTCAGTTCCGAATGATACGGCTCTGGTATCGACGCATACGCTAATCCTAAACCGTACAGGAATGCGTCAATCTGTTCACGGTCTGTTGAAGAAAATATCTTCGCTTCACCATCGAGCACATACCATATGCCATCACGCTCAACGACTGCGATTTTCCATGAGAACTGCTTCGCTAATTCCCTGGCATCGTCTAGTGTTCCAAGATGTGATTGTAACCAGTGCATTTCGCCTTTTCGGGTCATTTTATCTGCTTCCACTTTTCATAGGCTTGAAGTTCACTATACCATCTTCGACGATGAAACGTGCAGGCAAAGCAGATGCGTTTGGAAAGAGCCAGATACCGCGAATTGGATGTGCTTCACGCACCCTGCTTGCGAATAGATTGTGGACACTTTGTACTTCTTCTAGTTCAAGTGAGAACTTGATCCAGGCAATAGGTGACAACGTTCCAGTTATTCCCCACTTTCGCGGTGTTCTGAAAAGCGCTTGACTGACTTGTGGTCTCTTAAACTGTTCCGCTTCTTGTGGGTGCAAATCCGTGAAGTATTGACCATCACCATGTTGCGCATCGCTGCTTGGGTCGCCTTCAACCCTGATCGAGGGGCGTAAACCCGTAGCATATATCAAGGTCACGTTTACCGCCCTTGTGTAATGAAAGAGTTCAACGGTTGTCACACTTACACCTGTGCAATCCGCTATTTGCTGCCGTTTTTGCCGTTAGATTTCGCCTGCTCGGATTTGCCGCCACCATACATCACGCTCAAAATCTTGCGCATGTTGTCCATGCTGCTGCTGAACGTGACGTAATGCGGCAACTTGAAGTGAATACAGAAGCCGGACGACTCGATTGGCTCGGTGTGATGCAACACAAAGTCCTCGTTCAGCGCGGGGTGCCCGCCTTCGCTGGCGTTCATCTCTATTTGTCTCTGGGATTCTAGTTCCATATCCAGCGTCGCGGCACTAATCAGCTTGACCTCGTTCCAGCCCAATGTTGCAGCAAAGCCCAGGTTATAGCCCTGCTTGCCCTGCGTGATGATCTCTGCTTGGCTGAC
>DAOTTW010000278.1:0-8107 GCA_034437615.1 Anaerolineae bacterium
AACATCATCAGCTACGGCCTGAACGCCGATGAGCGCATTGATTACAACCGGATGATGGAACTTGCGCTGCAACACAGGCCGAAAATCCTGATCGGTGGCTACAGCAGCTACCCGCTTAAGCCCAACTGGGCCGAATATCGCAACATCGCGGATGCTGTCGGGGCGATATTGCTGGCGGACGTGGCGCATGTCTCCGGCATGATTGCCGCCGGGGTGTATCCGTCGCCTGTGGGCATCGCGGACATCGTGACGTTCACCACCCACAAGACGCTCGGCGGGCCGCGTGGCGCGGTGATTATCACACACCGCAAAGACCTGAGCAGCAAGCTAGATCGTGGCGTTTTCCCCGGTGAACAGGGCGGGCCACACGTCAACAGCATGGCAGGCCTGGCGGTGGCGATGCGCCTGGCCAAAACCGAACAATTTCGGGCGCTACAGCAGCAGACGGTTGATAACGCTGCACGACTGGCAGAACGGCTACAGGCACGCGGCTTGCACGTGCCACATGGCGGCACGGAAACGCACCTGCTGCTTGTGGATTGCAAGCGCATCACGGGGCCGGATGGCACGACGCTCAGCGGGGATATGGCCGCACGCATCCTGGATTTAGCCGGCGTCGTCTGCAACCGTCAGACCATCCCCGGCGACACAAGCGCGTTGCGGCCTAACGGCATCCGCCTGGGCACGCCCTGGATTACACAGCGCGGTTGCGGCTTCGCAGAGATTGACGAGCTAGCCGACATCATCGCCGATGTGCTGCTGGCCTGCGTGCCCTTCAGCTACACGGGCAAGAACGGCGCACGCGCCAAGATCGACTTTGACACGCTGCACAATGCGCGGCTCGCGGTGCGTGACCTGACAGAGCGCATCGGCATCGACACAGACGTTATCGCAGATGGCTACCCGCATTTCGCCTACATAGACGATGCCTATGGTACGGACGGTTGGCAAACGCTGGCCATCAACGGCGAAAAGGCCCGCGACTTCTTGCAGATGGTCGTCACAAGCGATGTGCTGGCGCTGCATGGCAAAAATCGCCAGCAGGTGACCAACGTGCTAGAAGCCGATGGCCGCGTGATGACGACAGGTGTGCTGGAATACGTCGATGGTACGGGCTACCTGCTGCATATCGAAGGCAATACGGCGCGTGTGGCCACGTGGCTGCGCTCGCTTTCGGATGGCTTCGTGATCGTTGACCCAACGGACGCTTACGCCAAAATCCCTGGCCCTGTAGATGTCGCCTACATCGGTGCGACGAACAGCGCTGCGCTCAATGCCCGTGATGGCGATGGCTATAGCGTGAAGCCGTATTTCGTGGGCATGAACGGCGCGAATTTCGTCAGCAAGCGCGGCACAGACAAGGCGCTGCCAGAATTCACCTGGGACGAAGCGCAGCAGGACGCGCTCAAGACGACGGTGCTGCACGGCTTACACAACGAACTCGGCGCGAAGATGGCAGAATTTGCAGGCTATGAGATGCCGCTGTGGTATGACAAGGTGCTGAGCGAACATCTGGCGGTGCGTCAGCACGCGGGCCTGTTCGATGTGACGCATATGGGCGTGTGGGATGTGCGCGGTGCTGCCGCCGAAGCGTTCTTAGATGCGCTGCTGGCCAACGATGTACGCCGCCTGCAAGTAGGCCGTTCGCACTACACATTTTTGCTGGATGTGGACGGCGTGCCCTTTGATGATCTGCTGCTGTATCGTCTGGCGCAGGATCATTTCTTCGTGGTCGTGAACGCCTCCAACGACGATAAGAATTGGGCCTGGGTGCAAGCAGTGCGCGAAGGCCGCGTCATGATTGACCGCGACCAGCCAACGCGCCTTTTATTGGCTGACCCGAACAGGGTCGAAATACGCGATTTACGCGCCGACAGCGCAGGTGATGAGCGTCGGGTGGACATCGCGCTGCAAGGGCCACAAAGCCGCGATATTTTGCTGGGGCTGGGCGGTAGCGACGCCGACCTCAATGCCGTTCGTAAGCTGCCCTGGTCCGGCATCACACGGGCAACGCTGGGCGGCTATGATCTGATCGTCACGCGCACGGGCTACACCGGTGAACGCATCGCCTACGAAGTATTCCCGCACCCTGACCACGCGGCTGCGCTGTTTAACGATCTGCTGGCGGCGGGGGCTGTGCCCTGTGGCCTGGCGGCGCGTGATAGCCTGCGCATTGAGGCCGGGTTGCCGCTGTATGGTCATGAACTGGCTGGCCCGCTAAATATGAACCCAGCCGACGCCGATATGGATAGCTTCGTCAAGCTCCATAAGCCGTTCTTCGTCGGCAAAGCCGCCTTCATTGACCACAAAAGCAAGCGCGATGCTAAGGTCGTGCGTTTCCGGCTGGATAACAAGGGGGCACGGCCAGCCCATCAGGGCGACCCGATTGTGGATAAGCGCGGGCGCGTCGTCGGCATCGTGACGAGTTGCAGCGTGGATGGCGACGGCTATCAGCTTGGGCAAGCCTGTGTGAAGCTGGATTTCGCAAAGAAGGATACGGCATTAGCGGTGTTTGCGGGGTCTGCACGCGCCAAAAATCGTGATCTGAGCACGCTGGCGCTGGGTGATAAAACGCCGATGCCGGAGCCGCTGACGGTCCTCAGCCGCTTCCCCAGGCGCAGGTAAACATTTGATGTTTGGCCGCATTGCAGGGGCGGACGCAGCAAGCCGCGTCCCTACAAAACCCTGATTGCGGTCACAAATGCCGTATTGCAGGGGCGCAGCAAGCCGCGTCCCCATAGATACAGATAGATGGCTGAGGGGCGCTTAGCCGCCCATCACCTGGCCCAGCGCCGTACATGCGGGGCAAGACCCATCGACGTTGATAGCGTAGCCGCGCATCGGGTCGTTGGGGTCCGCGTTCGTGAAGTTGATGTTCCAGATAATCATCATACGCACGTCACCGCGCTGTGCGGCAGCGGCGGCGGCTTCGGCCAGCCATTGCGTTTGTTCGGCGCGGCTGGTGTTGGCGGCCCAGCCGAAGTTCGCAGGCAGGGCGTTACCCGCCAGCGTGTCCGGCGTCACGTAGCCAAGCTCGGTGTAGCAAACTGGCTTGCCGGGGAAGATGGCCGAGCCGCGACTGGTCATGCTCTGGAAGTAGTAGGTGGGGAATTCACCACGCGGGTCGCCGCTCTGGACAGTCGGCGAGACGATGCCCTCGTTATAGTGCAAGCCCAGGCAATCGAAGTAGTTCGCTGCGCCTGCATCCCGCATCTGCTGCATGAACACATCGTCGTTACAGCCACCATCCGCGCAGCCTGCCGCACCAAAGAAGCCCGTCGGGGCGGGTGCGCCACTGATGACGATGGTATTGGGGTTGCCGCTTTTGATGGCGTTGAAGGCTTCAGCGAGCAAGCGGGTGTAGTTGGCACCATTCACCTGACCCGTCGGCCATTCACGGTCGATATTCGGCTCATTCCAAACCTCGATGGCATCTGCGCCTGCTTCGGCCAGCGCACGCACGTAGGTGCTGTAACCGGATACGTAGTTGTCGAAATCCGCACCGACTGCGTTGCGGTCACCGACGACACCCAGCACGACCCTGAAGCCGTTGTTCTTCGCGTCGTTGATGATGTCGATACCACCCTGAAGCGGCGTCGAACCGTGACGCACCTGCTTCTTGACCCAGGTCATGCCAGCAGTACGCATCGCCTGCACGGACCCGGCATCCAGGCCGACCACGTGGCCACCGAGTTCGAAGTCGCCTGCTGCGCCAGCGCCGACGATAGCACCCGGCAGATCAGGGTTATCGGGGGCCGGGGCGGGGGCCGCTACTTCGCTGGACAGTTCATCGCACACGACGACCTCTTGCAGGTCGAAGCTGACGCGGGCTTCGTAGGTATTGTTATTCAGGCTGGTGATCTGCACAGCGAAACCGTAGAAGATCGGGCGGGCCAACACAATCGGCACGTCCAGATCGCAGCTATCGATGCCTGCGGCATCCTGGAAGTGGTTCGGGTTGGGCCGTGACCAGTCATCCTGCCACCAGTCCCACTTGCGGACGATGGTCAGATCGACGTTTTCGGCTTCTTCAATTGCGCTACGTGCTTCGGCGTATGCCAGCCAATACGCCGCTGTCGGCGTGCTGGTCGGCTCTTCAAATTGTGCATAAGCGGGTGTTGGGGTTGGGACGCCCAGGGATAAAACCAGGGTGAAAGCCAGCAGCACAACCGCCGCCAGCAAAGCACCACTGCGCCACATCAAACGCTGCATTTGGTCAACCTCTCGGAATACTGACAAATTATCGAACAGTGGCAAAGCCTACTGTGAAAGCACGTATTTTGCCAGAGTTTTTCATGTGTGCAAGCATCAGAGTAGGCTGAACGTCAGCTAGTGGCCGACTTCTCCAATTCGGCGCGGATGCTTTGCACACGCGGCAGCACCTCCGCCTGCCCCTGCTCGGACAGGATGCGCTCGACTGAATCCAGCAATTGCAGGAGGTCGTTGGGGTCGTAATTGCCGATTTGCTGTTGCAATAGCTGGCGCATCTGGTCATCGTCTGCGGCGCTCAGCAGGCCGTTGATGAACTGTAATTCAGGACTCATCTGTGAGCGCAAGGCCGTGACGACCTGATTGTAAATGCCCTTGAGCGCTTCGGCGGCCTGCGTCTCGCCTTGCTGCTCTGCCTGTTGGATATTGGTGGAGAGCACGCCCATGAAAGTATCGTCAATCATGTCGATATTGGCCTGGATGAATTGATCGGGGTTGGGTGCATTGACGATGGCCTGCAAGAATTGTGCGGCCTGCTGCACACCCTGCTGCATCTGGCTATCAACGACCTGCGTCAGCGCTTGCATGGTATCGCGCAGCGTTTCCAGCTTTTCGCGCTCATCGCTGGGGGCCTGGCTCACGCGCAGGTTGAATTCCTGGAAGAACTGTTCATCGAAGGCCGGGCGTATCAGGCCAATCAGCGCTTGCAAGCGTTGCTCATCGTCGGCGTATTCGATAGCCAGATCAGCAAAATCGCTACGGGTGGCGTTCTGGCCCATCTGCTGCACGCGCTGCGCCACTTCTTGCACGACCACGCCCTGCTGTTGCTGCTGCTGCTGCAATTGCTGGCCGAAGGTAGAATGCGCGATGATGTCCTCTTGCAGGTGTGCCAGCGCCTGTGCCACGTCGCTGCGCCCGCCTTGCGCCACGCGCTGCGCCATCGCGCTCAGGGTTTGGATCAGCGCCATATCAATCTGTGCATCTGCGGCCTTGATCGCGGCTTCGCGCTGATCGTGCGGCTGATTCAGCAGGGATTGCAGCAGGTCCACACGGGCTTTCTGCTCGTCCAGCATTTCGCGGGTGATGCCGTCGGCCTCTAGCACCTGATCCGTCAGCCCTTGCAGCGTCAGGGCACGCTTGGGGTTGAACATATAGGATCTGAAGCTGTCTTTGGGCAGCATGGCCGTAAGCTGGTTCATCAGGTCCCCGATGATCTTCTCGTCGCCCTGGTTGCTCTGCTGGCTGACTTCCATCGGCACGAAGGCGATCAACAGTTCGTTTTCGGCGTCGTGATACAGGATCGGCGTCGTGACCTCATTGACGAAGCCGCAATTCTGGCATTGCGCCCGGTTCAGATCACCGGCAAGCAGCAACGATTTAGCCTGTGGGTCTTGCTGCGCGTCGATCACGTTGCGTACTTGAGCCTGCACTGGCGTCCCACATTGGGCGCAGCGGATGCTTGTGGTTGTCGGTTGTATCATGATGTGCTCCGTGAATTGTTTCCGTATGCGAATTGCGTGCTCGCGTTTGCAAGCGGGGTTAATCTCTTGGAATGCTGAAGTAGAAGGTCGAGCCGTGCCCTACCTGGCTTTTGACGTTGATGCGGCCAGCGTGCGCTTCGATAATCGCTTTGACCAGATACAGGCCGAGACCGGTGCCCTTCGTCTGGTGCTTCAGGTCGCTCTCTACGCGGTAGAAGCGATCAAAGACCTGCGGCAGCGCTGCATCCGGGATACCGACACCTTCATCCCGCACGAAGAACGTCACATTCTGGTCGGTGTAGCGCCCGCCGACGGTAATCGTGCCACCTTTCGGTGAATACTTGATGGCGTTCGTCAGCAGGTTGTCGATCACCTGCCGCAGACGGCCTGCATCCCCTTGCACAGAGGGAAAATCCGGCGGGAAGCTGAGTTCGATGCTGTGGTTTTGCGTCTGCGTGCTGATGCGCTCGACGGAACGGGCCGCGAGGTTATCGAGCCTGACATCAGCCAATTGCAAGGACACGGTGCGTTCGGTCTGTAATTTGCTGGCGGTCAGCAGGTCGTCAATCAGGTGGGAAAGGCGGTCCGCTTCTTCTTCGATCACAGCGAGGCTATCACGCACGATGCGCACATCCCATTTCGCGTCATCGCGGTTTAAGGTGCTGGAATAGCCCTTAATGAGGGCGACAGGCGTGCGTAATTCATGCGAGACCATCGAGATAAAGACGTTCTGCATCTCCTGTGAGCGCCTGAAGTTCGTGATGTCGCGGATATTGGCGATGACGTTGGCCAGCGTGCCATCATTGGCGAACAGCGGCGCGTAGGTGATGCCAATGCTGACGACCAGCCCATCGCGGCGCGATAGCTCGCCTTCGACGTAAAAGGTCTCGGTGGATTGCACAGGGGGCTTCTGGTGTGGCCAGCCGTTTGCGATGGCGTCGCGCAGGTTGCGTTGTTCGATGCGCTCCCAGACGACGACATCATCGACAGACAGGCCCACAGCATCCTCAGAGACCCAGCCCGTCATCTGCTCGAAGGCCTGATTGACCTGCAAAATATTCAGGTGCGGGTCCAGGATCATAACGCCGTCGCCGCTGTGCTGCAAAATCGCCGCGAGGCGCTGGCGTTCGTGGTCGATGTGCTGGTACATCTGCGCGTTGTTGACCGCAATCGCGGCCTGGTCTGCAAAACTTTGCAGAATCTGCATATCGTTGGGCGTCACCTGGCTCTGATAGGAACGAAAGACCACCAGCACGCCGAGCGGCTCACCGGCGAAAACCAGCGGCATCGCGACGGGCTGCGTTTGGACTTCATCAATTAGTCGCGCCATTTCCATCAGCTTATTGCTAAACAGATCACGGCTGAAGCCCTTGCCGACGCTGCTACGCTCGCCATTGCCGGGCACCAATTCGTGCAGGATGCGGTTAATATCGGCGGCGCGTTCTTTGTTGATGCCCGTCAGCGCCCGCACGTAGAACAGCTTATCGGCTTCGTTACGCAGCGCAATCACACCCGCACGCCCGGCCAACATCACGACGGACGCATACAGCACGCGCTTCAGCACGACGCTTAAATCCAGGCGTTCGGTGATGGCGCGGGAGATTTCTAGCAGAAAATCGCGTTGGCGAACTGGGAAATCGGGTAAACTCAACATGCCCCACATTTTAGCATGTCATAGGCTTTTTGTGCGCAGACGTGCGAATTATTCTGTTAGGCTTCTAACTCGTCGCAGGATTCTGGGAGGGTGATGACCCTCCCGCAAACGTAGCGATGCTATGCGGCCTGATGCTGCTGGCTGAGCGCGGCCAGCTTACGGAACGTGTCGGAATCGCGCACGGCAATATCGGCCAGCATCTTGCGGTCCACTTCTACGCCAGCTTGCTTCAGGCCATAGATTAGGCGGCTGTAGCTCATGCCATTCAAGCGGGCGGCGGCGTTGATGCGTGTAATCCACAGGCGGCGGAATTGACGGCGGCGCTGGCGGCGGTCACGATAGGCATAGAAGTAGCTTTTCAGCATGGCCTCGTTGGAGCGGCGGAAGAGACGGCCCCGTGAACCCCATTGCCCCTTGACCATCTTGCGGATTTTCTTGTGTTTGCGCCGCCGGACGACGCCTGTACGTGCTCTTGGCATCTGCTTGTATCCTTTTGATCTGGTGTTTTGTTTGGTCTAGTGTTTTGTTTGGTCTAGTGTTTTGTTTAGTGTTTTGTCAGATTGATCTTGTCGGGTGTTACCGGAATTTCGTAGCTACTCAGCCAGGCCCATTTTGCCCGCGAATTGGCCCTCACCCCCTCAATCCCCCTCTCCCAACCGCCGCTACGCGGCTAGGAGAGGGGGAAGCAAGCCGTTTTAAGCCCCTCTCCCAGTGCCAAAGGCACGTTCGGGAGAGGGGTTTGGGGTGAGGGCTGAGTAGTTAC
>DAOTTW010000279.1:0-3516 GCA_034437615.1 Anaerolineae bacterium
GAGGTGATAACGCTTGCTGACCTCAGCCCCGAAGTGCTGGAATGGTGTCTACAACGCGGCAGCGCTTTCCGCATTACTTATGCGAGTAACTCAAGGACTACGCGTTGATGAGACCACCCACTATAGAGTACCTGAGCGATGAAATTCTCAGCCTGTTCGAGATTGACGAAGCGCGTCTCATCAACTGGGGGTTTGTTGACACAACACTTGACCCTGAAATGTTCGAGGAACAACTTGCATCACGACTCCCGCAACCAACGCGTGATCTGTGGCAGCAATCAGGCTACACATTACAGGATGTGCTTAAAAACCTGATCGCACGCAAACTGATTTTCAAACGCAGCAAAGGAGACTATCGCACGCGCTTCGCCGAAACTATGCGCCTGCTTTATCATCTAAGACAGCGATTTTCTGAAGATGATTGGCGTCATGCCCCACAATTGGTCAGCGATATGCGTATTGAACTCAGGCGACGGCGCTATCCCAGGCGAGACATCACCCCTGACGCCCTGCACACCTACTTACAGCAAACCAAAGCGAGCACCCTTTATCAAGAAGCCGTAGCAGCGTTGGTCAGCAGTCTAAAGCTATCTCAGTTTCAATTTGAAGCGATAAAGCAGCAGGTGGAGGTGCTCTCGGATCGCAAAGATCGTGGCATCGTGATTGGCGCAGGGACGGGCGCTGGCAAGACAAAAGCCTTCTATATCCCTGCCCTGGCACATGTATTGGATAACCTCGACGTACGACGTGCTGTGCAGGTAATTGCAATCTACCCGCGTGTGGAATTGCTGAAGGACCAACTTGCGACAGCGCTAGAGGAGATCGAGAAGCTGAATGCTGTTCGGGCGGCACACGGCAAACGACCTATCACAGTCGGGGCGTATTACGGCGACACACCCGAAAGTGCGCAGCGTGTGAAGACCACGGACGGTTGGGAGTACAGCAAACGGCAACAGGGCTATCTATGTCCCTACGTGACCACTCCCGACGAGACCTCCCAGTCGATGGTCTGGCGCGAGGATGACCTCAACAAAGAGATCAATCACAACGACGCAGGTCAGTATGGGGATTATGCAATCTTGCGTGACCCAAATCCCGACAGCGACTATCGCTTGACAGCACAGCAACTCCTGTTGACCCGCGAGCAGATGCGACGCACACCACCTGACATCTTGTTTACGACAACTGAAATGCTCAACATGCGCCTGAGCCGAGCTAGCGAGCATCGCTTGTTTGGCCTGGATACTGCCTTTCCGCCACGTCTGCTGCTGTTGGACGAAATCCATACCTACGAAGGCGTGCACGGTGCACAGGTGGCCTATTTGCTGCGGCGCTGGCAACATGCCCGGCGACAGACTGCACGCGGCATAAACCTGTGCGTGGTAGGTCTCTCCGCGACATTGACGCAAGCCACCGACTTTTTCGCACGCTTAACGGGATTGCCAGAGCACAACATCAGCTACATCTCTCCAAATCCGCAGGATATGGAGGAACAAGCAATGGAATACAACGTCGTTTTGAAGGGCGATCCTGTATCCAGCACTGCCTTACTATCGACTTCGGTGCAGTCTGCCATGCTTTTAGGGCGCATGTTGGACCCTTTGCAGAAAGACCTCAACGACATACCGCCATCGAACGGCACATACGGTAGCAAGATTTTTGCTTTCACCGACAAGCTGGATGTCATCAACCGCTGGTATCGCATTCAAGATGATGCTGAACGACGCAAGCGGTTGAGCCAGTATCGTCTGCACGACAGGACCGAACCACCAGAGGTTACTCAACAAAAGCGAAACCTCGGTCAGCTCTGGCAAATCCCGGAAAACATCGGTCATGATTTGATGCAAGCGTTGTCGCTCGAGTTAACGTCGTCACGCGATCGTGGCGTCAAACGTGGTGTACAGATGGTAATCGCGACTAGCACACTTGAAGTCGGTTTTGATGATCCAGCTGTGGGTGCTGTCATGCAACACAAAGCGCCTCGCAGCATGGCCTCATTCCTACAACGCAAAGGTCGTGCAGGGCGTATCACCCATATGCGCCCCTGGATGTTGGTTGTCGCGTCAGCATATGGGCGTGACCGTTGGGTATTCCAACATGCCGAGATGCTCTTCGATCCGCTGCTACGAGGCATTGAATTACCACTACAAAACTACTACGTCCGTAAAATGCAAGCAACATACGTACTGCTGGACTGGCTAGCGTTTAAGCTACGCCGTGAACACGCTACTATTGATGTATGGCGTGCTTTGACCAACAACGAGTGGTTACGGGAACGACGCGAAACATATCGCGTCACGTCTGCTAAAGCTAAAGACCGACGCCTCATTACCGATTTGCTGGAGAGGTTGCTGAGCGATAAGCGCGTCAGAGCGGACTTCATCGCCTATTTGTGTGGTGCTATGCAGCTTGAGGATGAGCACGCACTAACGGACCTATTGTGGTATCCGCCACGTCCCCTCCTGATGGAAGTCGTGCCAACACTGTTACGTCAACTCAAGACCAATTGGGCAAACCTCTCTTATGGCAACGACGACGAATCGAGCTTGGGCCGTGACATGCCCCATAGCAAACCTTTACCACAATTTTTGCCTTCTACACTATTCTCGGATTTAAACGTACCTGATCTGGTATTACAGATTCCTCATCGACAAAACAACAAGCCGGAACCAGAAATCGAAGAACATGGCATGGATGTTGGCCTCGCGATGTACGAATTCGCTCCAGGTAATGTCAACTTGCGTTTTTCGCAACGCTACAAAAAACGCGATATACATTGGTTGGCGTTACCGTTGGACGATAACATCCGTAGCAGCAATGTGCTGCCACTCGACAACCTGAATGTTGTCAGCATTCAACCTTCGATCCCTGTTACGCTGCATTCCAACGAGACCTACGCATTGCACCGCCCCTTACGGTACGAACTGTCGTTGATTCCCGATGACATTGTGGACAAGAGTAGCGCTATGCTCGATTGGCGGGCAACGGTGACGCCACAGGGCCGTGAGCTTGAAGTCACTGCTGATGATGCAACTGCTGGCATTCAGTTGGCACTGACAGCAGACTCGCCCTTACAAAACTTGCTTTCCGATGTCCGTGCTTTCACACGCGAATACAGTTTATGGCTTGACGTGACACGCTTAGCAGTTGGTGTCGATGTCAATTTACGTTACGAGGGTGGTGCAGGGTTCCGTCGTTATCTCAACTTTGTCGAGACCATCAGCGCCGAGGATGGTCAGCTACAAACACAGCCCGCCGCACTTGGCTATAGCGTGGAAGTCGATGGGTTACGCTTTCGCTTCAAGTCAGAGGCAGCAGATCGCATCCGGCAACATGACAATTGGAATGAACTCTATCGGCACTTTGGGCCAGCTTATTTCCGCTATCGTCTGCGACATGACCGCTACCTGAAGGAATCCGAACTCAATACCTTTGATATTGATTGGCTCTGGCAGCTTTATGTCTCGATGCTGGTGGCAACAGCAGTTGCGACCGATGTGAGCCTCGAAGCCGCAT
>DAOTTW010000280.1:0-2736 GCA_034437615.1 Anaerolineae bacterium
CTGTTCTTCCGCTTTGCGAATACAATCTTCGAGCCAATCTGGAATCGCAATTACATTAGTAACGTGCAAATTACCGTTGCGGAATCTGTTGATGTTGAGCGGCGTGCTGAATTCTACGATCACACAGGCGTTATCCGCGATATGTTCCAGAACCATATGATGCAATTGCTGATGTTCACGGCGATGGAACCACCCGCCGCTTTCGATGCAACAGCGCTGCGCAACGAAAAGATCAAGGTGCTGCGTTCGATACGTCCGGTTAAGCTGGCAAATACCGTCCGTGCACAATATGAAGGCTATGCACAGCATGACGGCGTTGCAACTGATTCACAGACGCCGACTTACGCTGCACTGACGCTAAACATCGACAATTGGCGCTGGGAAGGTATACCATTCTATCTGCGCAGTGGGAAAGCGCTTAGCCGTAAGGCCACTGAAGTTGTCATTGAATTCAAGCGGCCACCGAAGATGATGTTTGGTAATGGTCAAAGCGATAACGGCCATGAATTCAAGCGTAACAGCATCAGCATGTGCCTTCAGCCTGATGAGGGCATTCATCTAGCCTTTGAAGCGAAGTTGCCCGATGCCGTGAATGAGGCGCGTTCTGTTGATATGGAATTTCACTATGCCGATTCGTTTGGCGAGCAAGCGATCCCCGAAGCGTATGAACGCTTGTTACTGGATGCGTTGAACGGTGATGCGTCTCTGTTTACCCGTAGTGATGAGATTGAGGCTGCGTGGCACATTGTTGATCCCGTGATACATGGTTGGTTGGATTCGCCATATGCACCCCCGCTGACAACCTACAAGCGTGGGACCTGGGGACCACAAGAAGCCGCAAATCTGTTGGCGCGTGAAGGTCATACATGGCGTTTTGGTTGCGCACACGGCGATCATTAGGCGTTTTGCGAAATTAAAGGGCACAGCAACACTGTGCCCTTTTTGTTGTATTTATCTATCGTGGGGATTATATCAATGTCTGATGTCAACGAGTTAAAGCGAGTAGCAGGCGAACATGCAGCGTCGTTTGTGCGTTCCGGCATGGTTGTGGGGCTTGGTACGGGCAGTACCGCTATCTATGCGATACGTAAAATAGGTGACTTGTTACAATCTGGCCAGCTACAGAAGATTGTGGCGATTCCGACGTCAGAAGCAACAAGGACGCTTGCACAGCAACTGAACATACCTTTGACGACTTTCAGGGATCAGCCAACGATTGACCTGACGATTGATGGCGCTGATGAAGCCGATCCCGATGGCAATTTAATCAAAGGGGGAGGTGGCGCGTTGCTACGCGAGAAGTTGGTGGCACAAGCTAGCAAGCGCAATGTTATTGTTGTGGATGCTTCTAAGCGCGTTGAGAAGCTCGGTACAAACTGGGCTGTGCCTGTTGAGGTCGCACCTTTCGCTTTCGAGACGCAGATCGCATATCTGGAATCCCTGGATGCTACGGTCGAATTGCGGCGTGAACTTGATGCGGATACGAAGCTGTTTGTCACGGATAATCACAACTTGATTCTCGACTGCAATTTTGGTCAGATTGATGATGCCGAGACATTGGCTCATCAACTGAAGAGGCGCACGGGAATCGTCGAGCATGGGTTATTCATTGGTCTGGCTACCGATTTAATCATTGCTGGGCCGACTGGCATTCAGCATGTTACTTTTTAGCCACGACGTAATTGTGAGATTACAAAGCTGATGGCGAAAATCGTCGTCATTGTCAGCACGATGGTGGCCCCGGATGGTATGTCCAAGTAATATGAAGCATAGAAGCCGATAATGCCGCTTATGACACCCAGCACGGATGAAACAAGCATCATGTGATGCAAGCGCCTTACGAAGAGTTGTGCTGTTGCAGCGGGGGTGATTAACAGGGCTAGCATTAGTGCGATGCCGACTGCTTGTAAGCTGGCAACGATGGTCACAGCAATCAGCACAAGTAGCAAGACTCGTAGGGCTTCAACAGGCAATTTCAGAGTGTGGGCGAGGCCAATGTCGAAGCTAAGCACGAGAAATTCTTTGTAAAACAGTGCAATCGTCACTAAAACCCCAGTCCCAAGTAGCAGCATAATTTCGATGTCGGTGCGGCTGATTCCCAGAATGCTGCCGAACAGGATATGTGTCAAATCCACGTTGTAGTTGCCCTGTGTGCTGATGATGGCAACCCCCAGTGCAAACATTGACACAAAAACGATACCAATGGCTGTATCTTCTTTTAAACGGTTGTTGCGCGTCAGCCAGGCGATGCCAAGTGCAGAAGCTACGCCAGCGATTAATCCGCCGACAAACAAGTTACTGGTGATCGCGCCACCAGAGGCCGTGTAAGATAGTGCAACGCCTGGCAGGATAGTATGTGCCAGCGCGTCCCCGAAAAAGGACAAGCCCCGTACAACGATGTAAGTTCCGACGACACCGCTAATGCCGCCTATGAGGATCAACGCGAGCAAGCCACGCTGAATAAAGACGTATGATAGGGGTTCACTGAAAAATTCAATGAAAGTCATGGATTGCTCACTTTGAATCTGTTTTGATTTCTCGATTAGAGTTAGGCCTTTCCAGCTAAAAAACAAGCCGCTCGGACACCCAGAAGGGTGTCCCTACAGGGCATCGTTCGTAGGGACACGGCAAGCCGTGTCCGCAAGCCGTGTCCATTATTTTGTTGGGATGGCCTTAGGCTTATAGCGCTTTGAAGAAACACTAGCAGCATTCTAACATCATATTCGCTATACTTGT
>DAOTTW010000281.1:0-15323 GCA_034437615.1 Anaerolineae bacterium
GTGGACATCAGCGTGAACGAACTGGATAGCAGCCCCGGCCTGGTCGCAGGTGAATTCTTCAACCTGGAACTGAGCTTCGACGGTAGCGCCGACGGCATCCGCGTAGACTTCGACCCGTCCGTGCTGAGCGCCACCGCGCTGCGCCAGACGGCATCCGCGCAGAACGCCAGCATCGGCAGTGGCCAGATCGACGGCCTGAGCAGCGCCGACACCGCGACGATCCGTATGCGTGTGGAAGCTGGCGGCGTCTCTGCTGTGAATGTGGTGGACGCGGCTGGTAACGTGGTCGCTAGCATCGACATCGCTGCGGCGGCGGCTGTGCCCGTGCCTGTCGGCGAGCGTGGTAGCGCCGATGGCCTGAGCAGCCCGAACACCATCGACGGCACCGACAACCCCGCAACGGATGCGACGCCTAACGCGCCGGTTCCGGTTGGCGGGCGCTAAACGACGCAGCGCGTCTGTGTAACAATGCAAATGCCAAATGCCAGGGGGCGCACACGCGCCCTCTTTTGTATCTATGCAACGCACACAAAGGACGCAGCACGTGCAGCATTACCGTATGCACGGCCTGACAATCGCCTCAGATTTGCCACTACACGCCACAGCAGCAGCGGGCAACGTGCCGCCTGATGTCACAATCCAGATAGGCGCGGTGCCGCAGCAGCTTAGCGGACCCGCCGCAAGCGGCGTCTTCTATGCAATCCAGCCGCAACGCTTGCTGTTGACCATCCCGCGCATCGCACGCTATCTGGTGCAGGATGGCAACACGATCACGGTTCAACCCGCAGACGACGCGCCAACGCAATCTGTGACGTTGTTCCTGTATGGCTCACCGTTGGCGGCCTTGCTACAGCAGCGCGGCCTGCTGACGCTGCACGCCGCCGCCATCAAAACGCCACAGGGCGCGGTCTTGCTGGTCGGCCAGAGCAGCAGCGGCAAAACCACGCTGGCGGCGGCCTGCTGGCAGCGCGGCTTGCCTGTGCTGGCGGATGACATCGTGGCCACATCAGCGCAGAGCTTGCAGGTCGTGCCGCAGATGCCCTATTTGCGCGTCTGGCCCCGCACGCTGAAGGCCATCGGCCAGGCTTATACAGACCCCGATGCAGCGCAAGCCGATGCGATTGATGCAAGGTTCCCGCGTGTGCGCCCGGAGCTTGAGAAGCGTTGGTTGTCGCTGGGTGATGGCTACTGTGAGCAAGCGCTGCCACTACACGCGATCTATCTGATCTTGCCACCACACCGCGACGAGGCGACGCTGGAAACGCTTGGGGGCCTGGAAAAAGTGGCACTGCTGAAGCGCAACACGTATCTCCGCGCATTCCTGGAGCAAACCGGGCGCGATGTCTGGCATTTGCAGCAGTGTACGCGCATCGCGCAGCGCGTGCGTATATTGCGCCTGAAGCGTCCACGCCGCCGCTTTGACCTAGACCGCGTGCTTGACCGCCTGCAAGCGGATTGGACCTAGCCACGTCATGAAAGCAAACGGCATCTTCTGGATTGCATCCTATCCCAAGAGCGGCAACACCTGGATGCGCATCTTCCTGACGAATTACTGGCGCAACGCCAGACATCCAGCGGACATCAACCAGCTAGACCGCACGCCGATTTCAAGTGCGCGGCCCCTCTTCGATGAGTATGCAGGCATCGAAGCCTCGGATTTGACCTATGATGAGGTGCAGCTTGCGCGGCCACAGGTGTATCGGCTGCATGGGCGGCATGGCCTCCATTATATGAAGGCGCACGATGCCTATATCACACTCCCGGACGGCAACCCGCTTTTCCCGGTGGATGTCACACGCGGCGCACTCTACATGATCCGTAATCCGCTGGATGTGGCCGTGTCGTATGCGGCGCATGATGGCGTGTCGCTTGAGCGCATTATCGAGCGCATGGCGACACCGGATGCGATTCTGGCCAATCATCCGCGTGATCTGCCGGACCAACTGCCGCAGCAAATTCTATCATGGAGCGGCCACGTAGAAAGCTGGTTGCAGGCCCCGGTGCCCGTGCTGGTCGTGCGTTATGAGGATTTATCGCGTGACCCAGCGACGTACTTCGGGCAGGTCGTGCGCTTCGTCGGTGAGCCGTTCGACCCGCTGCGCCTACGGCGTGCGATTGCCTTCTCTAGCTTCAGCGAAGTGCGCAAGCAGGAAGACGCATCCGGCTTCCGGGAGCGCACAGCACCGAGCCAGCGCTTTTTTCGTCAGGGCAAAAGCGGTAATTGGCGCGACCACCTGACGCCAGAGCAAGCACAGCAGATCACCAGCGACCATCGCGCCATGATGCAGCGCTTCGGCTACCTGACGCCGGATGGTGAGAGTGTATACTGATGAGCGGTATCACGGGCATTTTGCGCCTGAGCGACGACGCACCACTTATCACGCCTGAAACGCTGCAAGGGCCGATGGCTGCAATCGCGGCCTATGGTGGCGACGACAGCGCAATCTGGCACGATGACCATGCAGCGCTCGGTCAACAGACGCTTTGGGTCACACAACCACACAAGCAGGGCGTGCAATCGTCGGCTGATGGCCGTTATTATATAACGTTCGATGGTCGCCTGGATGATAGCGATACGCAAGCAGACGAAAATCATGCGCAAAAGCTGCTGGCCTGCCTACACGATGCAACGCGCTTGCAGCAACTCAACGGCGAATTCGCCTTCGCCATCTACGACAGCGCAGAGCATAAGCTGCTGCTCGCACGCGATCACATCGGCGCACGGCCCCTGTATTATGCACGCTCAAAAGACACGTTCGTTTTCGGCACGGACATCGGCGCACTGCTGGCGTATCCTGGCGTATCCCATGAACTTGATGAAGCTGTCGTCGCGGCATACCTGCTGGATGACGATTTTACGCTCACAGGCCAGACGTTTTACCGTGATGTCTGGAAGTTGCCGCACGCGCATTATTTGAACGTCACGCCGCAGCGCTTCGAGTTGCATTGCTACTGGCGACCAGAGGATACACAGCCGATCCACTGCAAGACGCTGACCGACTATGCTGAATTGCTGCGTGAGCGCGTCTCGCAGGCGGTGGCGTGGCGCGTGCGCACATCCTACCCGGTGGCAGCCCATATCAGCGGCGGATTAGATTCAAGCAGTGTGGCGGTGCTGGCGGCGCGTCATGTTGCGGCCAATAACGACATTTTCGCGGGTATGGCCTCATGGTCGCCACCCTATGACGACATCGCCTTACTGGACGCAGGCGACGAACGCCCACGCATCGACGCAATGGCCGCAGCCGAAAACGCCGATGTGCTCTATACGCGCATGGATGGCCACAAACTACGCGCCTTTTTGCAGCAGGACATCAGCCGCATGGGATGGGTCAGCCTGTCGATAGAGCCGCAGGTGTTGCAGCAGGTGCAGGCGCGGGGCGCACGGGTGTTGCTCAGCGGCTGGGGTGGCGACGAAGCCGCGACCACCAACGCAAAGGGGCTACTGGCTGAATTGCTGCTGCGGGGGCGCTGGCTGGCACTGCTGCGTGACCTGCGTGATTTAACGGGCTGGCGGCGTGCTGCATTGCGGGCAGAATTGCGGCGTGAGTTGCCTTCATTGCTGCCCACCTTGATCGCAGGCCGTGATGACAGTGGGGCTGCGCCGCCATACATCGCGCCGGATTTTGCACAGCGCACCGAACAGCAACGCCTTGAGCGCGTAACACCGTATCGGGCGGCGCGTTTTCGGCGCGTGCGCAGCGTGCGACAATCACAGTTTATTCGCATCCGGCGCGGTCATATCAGTGTGCGCATGGAAGCCTGGGCCATCGCCGGGGCACAGCATGGCGTCCTCTACAGCTATCCGCTGACTGACCGCCGCGTGCTGGAAGCTGCCTTCTCTATCCCCACCGAATACTATCTACAGCAGGGCATCCGGCGCTACATCTTCCGTGTGGCCATGCAGGGCATCCTGCCAGATGAAACACGCTGGCATACCAGCAAATACGATGCCGCGCTGGAAGTCAGCCGTAGACGAATGCGCCTGCAACTGTGGCGGATGCTGGCTGATGAGGTCGCCGCCGGCTTGTGGGCTGATGACGTGCCCTGGCTGGATATGCCGCGTGTGCGTGCCCACCTGAGCGCCGCACCACAACAGATGACGCGAGAATATGCACTGCGGCTATTACAGTTGCGGCGTGCGATTGTCGCTTATCATCTCTGGCAGATACACATGACGTAAAAAACCTGAAGGCGTATACAGTGATCTTTTCAGGTTTTTGCATTGAATTATCCCACACTTCTCGCTATGCTTCAGGCGATCAAATGCAATGGAACGATAGGGCTAATCTGACAGCGCAAACGGGTGATGCTAATGGCCGATGACAATATGCTGACTCTGGATTCTATCGTCGTGCAAAACGCTAACCTGATGTCGAGCGTGATTGATGACGACATCGTGATGCTAGACGTTGAGCGCGGCGTCTATTATGGTGTGACCAACGTTGGCAGTCGCATCTGGCAATTGATCGAGCAGCCAAGCCGTTTATCCGATGTGCGCGATCTGTTGCTAAACGAATACGATGTCGATGATGCAACGTGTACGCAGCAGGTGCTAGATTTCGTGCGTGAGCTTCACGGTAAAGGGCTTGTCGAAATCAGCGATGTCACACAGAAAAGCTGAGCCGATACATAGCCAATGCCAGGGCACTATCGCAGTGCCAAAGGCTTGCAGTAAACTACCATATCATCTATAATGACTATGGCATTTGCAATACTGCACAAAACGCGCTATCATCAAACATATTCATTCAGTGAGTTTACTCATTCAACTAAGGATGCGACGCGATGCAGGGCAATCACAACGATCAGAAGCAGACGAAAACAGAAGAACAGAAGCGCACCTGGACAGAACCGACCCTCATGCTGCTGGACATGAAATCGACTGAAGGTGGCCAGGTTACACTGCCGTTCGAGAACACCTACTACAGCACATTCACGGGTCTAGATGGCTCTATCTAAGTTTACGCGCTGATCCACAGCCAAATTCTTGTATGGCACAGACCAGCGACCTAAGCGGGCGCTTGTTGCGATGGTCTGTGTTTGCTGTACATTCCTCGCGCCTATCTCTGCTGACTTGCTTATGCGGCTTGGCGGCAACGCTGGTTCTTGCCCTTGCCGCCTACGGCCCATCCACAAGCGGCCACAATAACCAGATCACCACTGCAAGCGAAGCAACGGGCGCTGTTGTGTCGCGCTTGCCGCGCAGTGGCTTTTATGATTGGTTCCGTAGCGTTTCCTGGGGCAACCCCGACCCGCGCTACGCCGCCCCCTACGCGCTGATGCCTGTGGACGATGCGCTTTACATGGCCTTCAGCGCAAGCGTGCCCGTACATCAGCACAATGGCCCGGTCTTTGCGCGTTACACCCGCTCTGATGGCCTCGAATACATCGCGGCCATAGATGAGCAAGATAGCAACCGCATCAAACGCCTGGATGATTTGTTGCTGCTGCCGGGTTATGATCCGGCAAACGGCGATGGCTGGAACGCGGGCAATTTCTACATCTACGACACTGGCGCAGATACATTTGAAAAGCTGCGCTATGCCCGCCCGCAGCCGCACTTCATCCGCGCAACAATAACCGATGAAAACGGTGCCTACCGCTTTGAGCACCTGCCGCCATCGTCGTATTACCTGCGCTTTATCGCGCCAGCAGGCCAGCGCTGGACGCGCCGCAATGCCAGTGGCCGCAGCGCGCTGGATAGCGCAGCCGATGCCGACGGCTGGACGACGCACTGCACCACGCTAGAAAGCGCCCCCAGCTTTGAGCGCTCATCCAGCGAAAGCAACATCAACGCGGGCCTGATCGCCGCCCCCGGCGCTGCGGCAGCACAACCGCACCCCGCACAAACCCCAGACCCCGCCTACACAGTGACCGACCCCGACGCGCCACACTTCAGCTTAAGCGGCGCTGTCTGGGCCGATGCCGACGCCGACGGGATGCGCAACAACAATGAAGCGGCGGCGGCGGGGGTGCGTGTCGAACTCTACACACGTGACCCGTACTTTCCGTGTATGCTGCATGGCAACGGCCTGTACGCCGACCCCCAAACAGACACCATCTACTATGAAGGGGCACGCACGTCCCCGACGCGCTTTTACATCTCGCAGGATCGTGGCGCGACGTGGCAAGCGGGGCCGTTGGTCGATCAGCGCTGGGCGCAAGACCTGACCAGGCACAACGGCTATTTCTATCGGCTGGTGCAGTTGCGTGGCGTCGCTGCGCAACCCGTGACCTCTTATGTAATGTACAGCGCTGATTTGATCGAGTGGGCGTACTTGGGGCGTCCACTTGCTGACGCTGTTCCTGACGATTTCGCGCACATCCCCGACGCCACCAACAGCCTGCTGACGTTTCAGGATGCGCTGATCGTGCTGCATACATCTGGCCGCTATCTCTATCGCATCACGCAGGCGGGTGATTATGACCTGATCGCGCTAGATGCGCCGCTTTTCGGGCCGTTGCTGCCGGGGTTCGTGCCGGAGCCGCTGCGTCAGGATATGAGCGCCGCCGACCTCAGCATCAGCAACCGCTACAACACGCTGGCCAATGCGAACGATGATCTGCTCTACGGCATCGGGGCCGATAATCGCATCTATGCCAGCACGGATTTGCACCACTGGCAGCCCATCGCAGATTTTAACGCGGTTGATGCGGCTGCGCCTGCTGTCACGCTGAGCTATTGGCCTGCACAGAATGCGCTGATTGTCGCCACCGCCGGGGCCGACGCTGCGCTGTATCGCATCGACCACGCCGCAGTGAAAAATGACCTTGTGCAATGATGGCACCGCACGTATACTAAGAATAGTTAATCAATTTGCTTAAAAAATAAACTTGTTTACAGGACGACTTATATTTTTATGCACCCGCACGTAACAGGCACCAACCGTAGCGATGTTCGCGCTCATAACCTCGGCGCAATCTTGCTGCTGCTGCTGCACAGCGACGATACCTCGCGTGTGTCGCTTGCGCAGGCGCTTGGTGTCTCCAATGCGACAGTCACCAATCTCATCAACGAGCTAAAACGGCAAGGGCTGGTAGAGGAAGACGGCTTCGTACACAGCGCAGGTCAGGTCGGGCGGCGGCAGCGTGCGCTCAAGCTGCTGCCGGGTGCGCGTTATGCGATGGGCGTGCATATTGATGTCGGCACGGTTTACATCGCGCTGACGGATTTAGCCGGAACCTGCCTGGATCACACGTCTTTCAGCCATGACCTCAGCGACGCGCCACAATCCGTCTTATCACAGGTCGCCGACGCCGTAGAGCACCTGCTGGCCGAACACGCCGAAAAGCAAGCTCAGATCGTGGGGCTTGGCGTTGCCGCGTCTGGCCTCGTGGATTGGACCAGCGGCGTCAACATTCTCGCGCCGAACCTGAACTGGCGTAACGTGCCCATTGCCGCGACGCTGGCCCAACGCCTGCATTACCCGCTGATTGTCGAAAATAACGTGCGTGCGATGGCGCTAGGCGAAGCGCTTTTCGGCTGCGCCACTCGTGTAAATGCGATGGCTTTCATCTACGGACGTGTTGGCGTGGGCGCTGGCCTGGTGGTCGGTGGACGCTTGTATCGCGGGGCTGACGCAGGTGCAGGCGAAATCGGCCACACCTGGCTGACCTGTGATGCTGGCCAGCCGCAAGCGCTGGAAGCGCTCATCAGTGAGCCGCAGATTGTGCGCGAGGCATCGGCCTGCGCTGGCGAAACACTGACATTTGACGAGATCATCCAGCGCGTGCAAGCTGGCGACGCCAACTTATCAATTGTGATTGACCGGCATAGTTTTTACCTGGGCCTCGCCATCGCCAATATCGTCAATCTGTTCAACCCGGAAATGATCGTACTCGGTGGCATCTACAGCCAGGCCGCCGACATTATGCTGCCGAAAGTACACGATACGGTGCAGCGCTATGCCTTCGCTAACCTGGGCCAACGTCTGACCATCCGCACCACCGCACTCGGTCAGGATGTGGGCATGGTCGGCGCGGCGGCGCTGGCGCTGGATGCCTTTTTCTACCGTTCCGCAACCATCTAGGGACATGCTGCTATGACTTTGACCGCAAAAATTGGCTTCGTCGCTATCGCCCGTGCAACCTTCGACGTGCCCTTTGCACAAGAGAAAACCGCGCAGGTCCGGCAAGCGCTAGCTGATGCGGGCCTGGATACCTTCGGCGTCGCAGAGCTTGTGATGGACGACGACGGCGTACAAACTGCGCTTCAGACGTTCCGCGACGAAACGCCCGATTTGCTGCTGGTGCTGCAAGCGTCGTTTGCGGATAGCACGATGGTACGCGCCCTTGCCGAGCAAATCGACGCGCCCTTGCTGTTGTGGGCGCTGCCCGAACCGCGTGCGGGGGGCCGCCTGCGCCTGAATTCGTTCTGTGGCATCAATCTAGCGGGGCATAGCCTGCGACGTGCTGGCCTGCACTACGATACGCTTTATGCAAATCCAGACGACGCAAACGCCATCACGAAAGTCCGCACGCTGTCAACCGCCGCCGCCGTCAAGAACCGTCTGCGCACGGCCCGCATTGGCCGCTTCGGTGACAATCCGGCAGGCTTCGAGACCTGCTTATACGACGCCGACAACCTGAAGCAGCGTTTGGGCGTGGCTGTCGTGCAGGTTCCCATAGAGGCTGTCTTTGCAGGCGCACGGCAGGCGGACCCGCTACGGGTGGCCGCCGCCGAAACGCAGGTGCGGGCGCAACTCAGCAATTACGATAGCGTCAACGCCGACGAAGCACGCGGCACGCTCAGCACTTACGTCACACTGAAGGACATGACGCAGGCGCAAGACCTGCACGGCATGGCGGTGCGCTGCTGGCCGGAAATCTTCAGCGAACTCAACTGCTCGGCCTGCGCTGCCATGTCCATGATGAGCAATGAGCACGTCCCGGCAAGCTGTGAGGCCGATGTCAACGGCACGATCACACAACTGATGCTGCAATGGATCAGCGGCTCGGCGGCGTTTGGCACGGATATGGTCGATTTTGATGCAGCAGACGATACGGCGATCTTGTGGCATTGTGGGCTGGCACCGTTGACGATGGCCGACCCCGATGTGGCCCCCGAAGCCGCGTTGCATAGCAATCGGCAAAAGCCGCTGCTGTATCAGTTCCCATTGAAGCCTGGTCGCGTCACCGTTGCACGCCTGAGCGAAGCGACAGGTGAATTGCGGCTCGTGGTCGGCACAGGCGAGATGCTCAAGCGTCCGGCGGCCTTCACAGGCACATCGGGCACGCTGCGCTTCGATAGCGGCACGCAGCACGTCATGAGCACCATCCTGCATGAAGGCTTAGAGCATCACGTGTCGATTACGTATGGCGATCATGCCGCTACGTTGGCAGCGCTGGCAAATATGCTAGAATTGCCTGTGTTGCATCTGTGAAATTGGTTTATGGTCTATATGCTTTATAAGGGTGAGCCGCACTTGCTGCAATACGTGTGACATCACACGCGGATCAACACGACATCCCCGCGAGCGCGACGGGCAACACACCCGCATCAGATACGGTAGGCAGGTAGCAGTGGCGCATATCAGCGCCCAGCCTACAGAAAATTAAAGTAAACAAAAGACAATTTTCAGGAGACTAAACCTATGAGTAAGCGCTTTTCATTTTTCATGTTGCTGCTGCTGGCCTTCGTGCTGGTTTTCCCGGCAGCCGCCCAAGATGAGCAGGTCGAGCTGCGCTTCGTCTGGTACAACGACGGTACCGAAGGCGACGTGATGCGCGAACTGCTGGACCGCTTCGAGGAAGCCAACCCCAACATCACCGTGACGATGGACGTGCTACCATACGCCACCGTGCGCGATAACCTGCGTGTGCAGGTCGAAGCGGGTGAAGCGCCGGACCTGGCACGCATCACCGACTTCGCCGGCTCAGCAGGCTTCTACCTGGACCTGCGCCCGCTGCTGGAGGACCCCGCGCTGATGGAGGATAACTTCAACCCGGCAATCCTCGAAGCCTTCCGCGCAGGGCCGGACGACAACGGCCTGTATGGTTTCCCAGCTCAGTTGAGCGTGACCGCGCCCTACGTGAACGCAACCCTGTTCGCCCAGGCAGGCGTGGAAATGCCGCATCTGGCAATGCAAGAGCCGACCTGGGAAGACTGGCTGGCTGCTTCGCGTGAGGTGGCCGAAGCCACTGAAGTGCCCTACGTCTTCGCCATCGACAACAAAGGGCACCGCTTCGCCGCCCCTGCTATGACGCTCGGCACCGAATTCTTCGATGATGCAGGCGAATTCAGCCTGAATGACGACAACGATGCAGGCTTCCGTGAATTCGCCATGCTGCTTGATGGACTGATTGATGCAGGCGAATCCCCGGCTGAAATCTGGCTGGGCGGCGGTCAGTTCGCCAGCGCCGACCAATACTTCAGCAACGTGCAGACGCCGCTGTATTACAGTGGTAGCTGGCAGATCGGCAACTTCGCGAACGTCATCGGCGATAGCTTCGATTGGATCGTTGCGCCCAACCCGTATGGCGCTGGTGGTTCGACGGGTATGGCTGGTGGCGATGGCATCGTCGGCTACGCACAGACCGAGCACCCCGAAGCCGTCGCTGCTGTGATGGAATTCCTGCTTCAGCCGGAAAACTACGGCTACTACGCCGCTAACGCACCCTTCATCCCAGCCCACGAAGCCGTTGTCGAAATGGGCGTGGACTTCCAGACGGAAACCGAAGCCGCGGCCGCCGCGCTGACCGCCTTCGCCAACGAAGTGCCGAAGTTCCAGAATCAGGCGGTCGCTATCAACCCGCATCCGCTGGCCTTCGCCTACTACGATGCCTCTAATACCCGTCTGGCGCAGTTCTTCGCCGGCGAGTTGACGCTGGATCAGGCGATGCAGCGCATCCAGGCCGACCTGGACGAAGCCGCCGCGAATATGGCCGCTGGCTAAATAGCCTGTTCAAGCGGTTTTTGCTAATGGGCCGCGTCTCGTGGCGGCTTGCGCCGCCCCGGACGCCAAGAATAGCGTCCCTACAGGTCATCAGGGTTTTGTAGGGACGCGGCTTGCCGCGTCCGCAACATCTGAATTTCTTTCCGCCAAAAATAACTTTTCCAGGGTGCCGACAGCATGGACAAACCAACGTATCTGCCCGTTCCCGAAAAGCGTAAACGTCCCCCCATCATGACACAGGTCATCGGCCCAGGTAGCTTGCTGAATAAGCTGTTCGGCTTGATCGGACGCGCCATTATCGCCCTCTTGGACCTCATCATGACGCCGATCCAGAAAGTGGTCGGGGTACGCGGCATGGCCTATGTCTTTGTGTTGCCGAATCTGCTGATCTTCTCCGTCTTTGTGCTGTTGCCGATGATGACCAACTTCGTTTACACCTTCACCGGCAGCGACAACCTGTTTTTAGAGGATCGGCCCTATGTCGGCGCACAAAACATCGAACGGTTATTTGATTGCCAGAACTTTTTAGAGCCAGCGTCATGCAGTGAAGACCTGTTTGCGCGTGCTGTGATGAACACCGCCTCTTTTGTGATTTTGCAGGTCTCGCTGATGATCGGCATATCGCTGCTGACGGCCATTGTGTTGAATATGAAGATTCCGGCGCGGGGCTTCTTCAGGAGCGTTTTCTTCTATCCTGTGTTGCTGTCGCCCATTGTCGTTGCGCTGATCTGGAAATGGATTTTGCAGCAGAACGGCGTATTCAACGGCGTGATCGTGGGCTTGGGCGCTGACCCGGTGCCGTTCCTGACGGATGCGAACTGGGCGCGTTTCTGGGTGATCGCCATTAGCGTCTGGTCGCTGATGGGCTTCTACACGCTGATCTTGCTGGCGGGCCTGCAATCCATCCCGCATGAGCTATACGAGGCAGGACGCATCGACGGGGCGAGCGGCTGGCAGCAATTCTGGCGCATCACCTTACCGCTGCTGATGCCGACGATGCTGGTGGTCGTCGTACTCTCAACGATCCGCGCCGTGCAGATATTCGACGTGGTGTTCGCCTTTACAGGGGGTGGGCCTGGCTCCGCGACGCTCTTTATCGTGCAGTACATCTACGATAACGGCTTTGCCAGCCCGTTCCGGCGCTACGGCCTGGCTGCGGCCACATCGCTGGTGATGGCCTCTGTACTGGTCGTCTTTACGCTGCTGCAATTGTGGCTGAACCGCCGCAGCGCCATCGAAGGCACGAATTGACCGCAAAACGCAAATAGCAAGGGCAGGAGAGTTCGCCATGCAAGCAGTAACGCGCTTCTTTACACGCACGAAGGGCGATAGCAAGCTCGACGTGACCGACATGCTGACCTACCTGTACCTGGGCCTGGGCACGCTGGTGATGTTCGGCCCGGTGGCTTGGTTGATTTTGTCCTCGTTCAAGTCCGAAGCCGAGGTCTCGCGCTTTCCGCCGCGCCTGCTGCCGTATCAACAAGAGACCGTCGATATCCCCGGCTATGATGAGCCGTTGGCCCTGTACACCGTCGCAGGCGAAGACGGCGAAGCACGCGAGCTAGCGCAGGTGCGGCGCATCGGCCTGGATGCGCAGATGATCGACCCGGCCAACCCCGAAGGCGGCATCATCTCAGTGGATATGCGAGACCGCGAACCCGTCGAAAGGGTCGTGTTCTCCCTACAGAATTACACCGAGGGCGTCCAGAGCTTCGACTTTTGGCGCTATTTAGCCAACAGCGTTTTCGTCACGGCCAGCGCCACGATTCTAACGCTGATCGTCAACAGCATGGCGGCCTTCGCGCTCAGCAAGTATCGCTTTCCCGGTCGCACTGCTATCTTCGTCGTCATCATCAGCGCGTTGATGGTGCCGCTATCCGTAATCCTCGTGCCCGTCTACTTGTTGATTACGTCGCTCGGTTGGAATAACAATCTGATCGGCGTTATCATCCCGACGATTGCGACACCGACAGGCGTTTTCTTGTTACGCCAATATATGCTGACCATCCCAGATGAACTGATCGAATCCGCACGCATCGACGGCGCGAGTGAATGGCGCATCTACTTGCAGATTATCCTGCCGTTGGCCTCTCCTGCGTTGGCGGTGCTGGCCATCTTCAGCATCATGTGGCGCTGGAATGACTTCCTGTGGCCGAAGATCGTGCTGACCCGCAGTGAGGTGTTTACGCTGCAAGTGGGCCTGGAGAGCTTTCAGGGCGAACAGGTCGTGCAGTGGCACCTGATCCTGGCTATGACGGTGCTCACCTTGCTGCCCATTACCTTTGTGTTCGGCATCTTGCAGCGTTATATCACAACGGGCATCGCCACAACGGGCCTGAAGTAAGGGCACATTGGATGCCAGCGAAAGACCGCTATCACGACACTGTCGTTCATGCATTGCAAAAGGCAGGGTGGAACATCGTCAAAGAGCAGGTCAGTCAGGTTGTTCTGAATCGCTATGTGCTGATTGACCTGCAAGCTTATAGGAGTGAAGGCGCGATCCTGGTGTTGATAGAGGTAAAGGTGTTTGACCAATCGGTATCGCAGATTGCAAACCTATCGGATGCACTTGGGCAATATCTGGTATATCAAACGATCCTTGATTACATTGGTGAGTTGAGTCCGTTATATTTGGCCGTTCCTGACACCGCATATCATGGCATACTGAGTGAAATAATCGGTCAGTCCGTTATCGAGCGTTATGATGTAAAATTGCTTGTCTTTAATGCAGAGTCCGAAGAGATTGTAACATGGCGACACTAAGAGACATTCTGCATCAAGAGGTCTTGGCTTATGCCGGCGATATGCTGAATGGTACATCGTGGCTTGTGGTGGACGAAGCACGCAATAACTATGTTGTGATGTCAGAAGGCTATCAGCGTGGTCAACGCTTTTTTGACTTTGGGATCGTAGCGCGTGTTGTGCATGACATCATCGTGATCGAGATGGACCAAAACAACAAGCCGCTTGTAGATGCGCTGATACAGAAAGGCATCCCACGTGAGCAAATTGTGTTAGCCTACGCAGGTGAAAGCGTGGGCAACTTAGCGGCAAAGCATCTGGACCTCGTTTTAAAGCAAACATTACGCAACTATGTCGAGGGCCTCTTAAGTGAGCAAAGCTACATGACGACAGATGCGCAAGCATCTTTCTATTCGGTTGTATCGCTTGTGCAATCAAACGAGCATCGAAGCAGTCAGCTTGCAATCGCCGCACAAGTACAGGATACAAGCATTGTCATCTTACAAGATGCAACTGACAAACCGCTTGTAGATGCGCTGATGCAGTCAGGGGTGCCGCGTGAGCAGATTATCCTAGCCTATGCAGGTGAGCACTTACCAGAGCCGGAACCACACGATACGAATACCTGAACCAACCATCAAGAGGGGGTAATACACCACATGAAATTCTTTATCGACAGCGCCAAGACCGACGAAATCGCCTACGCGCTGGATACATGGCGCGTTGACGGCATCACCACCAACCCGAAGCATGTGCAGGTCAGCGGCAAGCCCTTCCTGAGCGTAATCCGTGAGATTGCCGACCTCGTGCAGCCCCACCCGGACGTGACCGTTTCCGTACAGACGAACCCGCACATGCACGCCGACGCCGACGCCATCATCAGCGAAGCCCGCAAGCTGGCCGAGATGTCGGAGCGCTTTGTGATTAAGATGCCCTGCACCGAAGCGGGCTTCAAAGCCTGTGACCGCCTGGCCGACGAAGGCATCCGCTGCAACCTGACGCTGTGCTTCAGCGCCATGCAAGCGTTGCAGGCCATGCGCTGCGGTGCCTTCTACGTGTCGCCCTTCATCGGCTGGAAAGAGACCAACGCCGAAGAGACGCGCCGCTTCATCGAGGAGTGTGTCGAAATCCGCTATAACTTCGGCTTCAGCACGGAGATTCTGGTGGCGGCGGTGCGCAACGGGCGTCAGATCGTGGAGGCCGCCGTTGCCGGGGCGCACATCGCTACGGCTGGCTTCAGCGTCTGGCAGGAGAGCTTGCAGCATCCCTATACCGATATGGGCCTGGGTAAATTCCAGGGCTTCTGGGATGAAACGCCCTACGGTGAAACCGAAACGGCATAGCCCAATAACCAACATAACCAAAAGGCAGATGCACCATGAAAAAAGTCTATGTCATCCACGAAAACGATAACGTCGGTACTGTCGTCGTTGAAGCCTTGCAGCAGGGCGATCAGGTTGGCAGCAACGGCCAACGCTCGGATATTGTCGTCACGGCCAGCAGCGATATTGCCTATGGCCATAAAATCGCGCTGGTTGATATTGCGAAGGGCGAGATCGTGCTCAAGTACAACCTGAGCATCGGCAGCGCCATTCAGGACATCAAAGCGGGCGATCATGTGCACACGCATAACGTCGAGAGCAATCGCGGACGTGGCGACAAATACGCAGCAGACGCGGGTGC
>DAOTTW010000282.1:0-24288 GCA_034437615.1 Anaerolineae bacterium
CACGCAGGGTTGGGCGGCGATGGAAGTGCTGATGGAAGGCGTGCGTATTGTGCTGCAAGACGGCGATGAACTGACAGGCCCGAACATCAAAGCCGCGCTGGAAACACTCGAAGGCTTCGAGACGGGCGGTTTGATGGCTCCGGTGACGTTTACACCAGAAGATCACCGTGCGAACCGTGCTTTGCAGATTTACCGCGTCGAAGATGGCGTTTGGTTAGAGGCCAGCGACCTGATCGACCTGCGCGACTTTGAAGGCGACGATATGGCTGCGGCCAGTGACTAAACAAGTTGCTACGTCACATCAGAGGGCGTGGGATAACCGCGCCCGCCTGCATGTGATTTCATGCTTCTGGGGAGGATGTGATGCAAGCTCAAGCGGCAAACAATGATGTCATCCTGAGCCTGAACAATATCGAAGTCATCTACAACGATGTAATCCTCGTGCTGAAGGGGTTGTCGCTTGAAGTGCCGCAAGGTCGTATCGTTTGCCTGTTGGGTGCGAATGGCGCGGGTAAATCGACAACGCTCAAGGCTATCTCCGGTCTGTTAAAGCCTGAAAATGGCGACGTAACGGATGGCAGCATCGTATACAACGGCGAGACAATTCATAAACGCGAAGCCGCTTACATCGTGCGCAAGGGCATTTTTCAGGTGATGGAGGGGCGGCGCGTCTTTGGTCATTTGACGGTTGAGGAAAATCTGCGTGCGGGCGGATACACTGTTCCAGATCGTAGCCACATCACGCAGCGTATGGACCTCGTTTATGCGTACTTCCCGCGTCTGAAAGAGCGCCGCACGCAAGTATCTGGCTTTTTATCCGGTGGTGAGCAACAGATGTTGGCCATCGGACGCGCAATTATGGCTGAGCCACGCATTATCCTGTTGGATGAGCCGTCGCTTGGGCTAGCGCCGCTGCTGGTGCAAGAGATTTTTGGCATCATTAAGCGCATTAATGAAGAAGAGGGCACAACGATCTTACTGGTCGAGCAGAATGCCAACATCGCGCTTAACGTCGCGCATTACGCCTACATCATGGAAAGCGGGCGTATTGTGCTTGATGGGACGCCAGACGAACTTAAGAACAATGCCGATGTGCGCGAATTCTATCTCGGTTTAACGGAAGTGGGCGAGCGCAAGAGCTATCGTGAGGTCAAGCATTATAAACGTCGTAAACGCTGGTTGTCGTGACCATCAAAAGACAACGTATCCTCTTGCTTCGATGCAAGACAAACCAAAACGTAGCTAACACAGTAGGTTCAACACAAACATATGACACATCGTACTAACCTGTTCGATTTCGAACGTGACGCTGAAGGCGTGCTGGATATCGGCACCTTTGGTTATTATTACAGCGGTGCAGATGACGAAGTGACTAAGCGAGAGAATCGCGCCGCCTTTGAGAATGTACAGCTATTGCCGCGTATGTTGGTCGGAGTTGCGGAACGTGACACATCAACGACGGTGCTGGGGCAAAAGCTAGGTATGCCTGTAGTGATCGCGCCGATGGCGCTGGCGAAGATGGCTCATGCAGACGGTGAGCCTGGCATGGCGCGTGCAGCGGCGGATTTTGGCGTTCCGACAGCACTTAGCACGATGTCCACAACGCGCCTTGAGGATGTTGCAGCAGCGGCAAGTGCGCCCATGTGGTTTCAACTTTATGTCTACAAAGACCGGGCTATCACAGAGCATCTGGTGAAGCGTGCAGAGGCCGCAGGCTATCAAGCGCTGGTGCTGACGGTGGATGTCCCTGTCATCGGCAACCGCGAACGCGATGTACGCAACGAATTTAAGGTTGCAGCGGGCATCCAACTGGCCAATCTGGTTGATTTTGCGTTGCAGGACATACCAAACGAGGAGCGTGATTCAGCACTTGGCAAGTATATATCGGAACAGGTTGACCCGTCACTGGCATGGCGAGATGTCGATTGGTTGGCGTCGATTACATCGTTGCCAATCTTAGTTAAGGGTATCTTGCGTGCCGACGATGCACAGAAAGCACTCGATCATGGCGCAAAGGGCATTGTGGTGTCAAATCACGGCGGCCGACAACTCGACACAGCTATATCGACATTTAATGCCTTGCAGATGATTGCGCCGACTGTCGGTGATCGTATGGAAATTCTGATGGATGGTGGCGTCAGACGTGGCACAGACATCTTGAAGGCGTTGGCGCTTGGGGCAAAAGCGGTCATGGTCGGACGACCCATTATGTACGGCTTGGCTGTCGGTGGTGAATCCGGTGTACGTGAGGTATTGCGCATCCTGCACCGTGAATTTGACGCGGCTCTGGCATTATGCGGTTGCCGAACCGTTACGGACATCACACCCGATCTCATCCTACGTTAAAACTGTCCTGGGCATTAGCAATAAACAGAAAGACGATTGACATGAAAATGACCTATGTCTGCCACTGACAGTTCTGCTGTGTTGAGCAAAGAGAAAACCAAGAACAGCGACACCAAGCCCTTTCGTATCAACTTTCCGTTGCGCGTGCTGATGCTGGCGTTTGTTACGGGTGCGATTATGTCCGCGTCCAACGTCAATATCGGCTCAATCGGGCAGGGGTTAGGATTGTCGTTGGTGGGCGTTGGCGTGTTTATCACGTTTCGCATCCTGAATTTTCCTGATCTTACGGTAGATGGGTCGTTTCCGGTTGGTGGGGCGACTGCGGCCATATTGATCGTCGGTGGAACGATGGCCGAATGGACATTGCCACTGGGCTTTGTTGCTGGCGCGTTGGTGGGTCTAGCAACAGCGCTGATACACATCCTATTTAAGATCGAGGGTTTGCTAGCTAGCATCATTGTGATGACCGGGGCGTATACGATTACATTGCGCATTATGGGTACGAGCAACATCCCGCTTTTAATGGAGCGCACGCTACTCACACCTTATCAAGAGCCAGTACGGACCTTTATGGTGGATACATTTGGCGACGATACGCGGCGTCAGGCTGGTAACCTCGTTGAGATTGGTATTTTTCTCGTTGTTGTTGGGGCGTTGTTGCTGCTGCTTAACTGGTTTCTGCACACCGAGATAGGTCTGGCAATGCGTGCGACAGGCAAAAACAAGCAGATGGTGCGGGCGCTGGGTGTGAACAACAACGTGATGGTAATTATGGGCCTGATGCTGTCGAATGGCCTATGTGGGATTGCTGGCGCATTGGCGGTGCAACAACTGGGCTTTGCAGATGTACAGATGGGTGTCGGCATGATCGTGCGCGGCTTGGCCGCTGTCATGATCGGTGAGGTGCTGCTGCAACCTAAAACCATCGGGCAGCGTGCGTTTGCGGCAGCGACTGGCATGGTCGTCTTTGAAGTGTCGCGGGCTTGGGTTTTCTCAGCGCTGGATTTGCGAGCATCCGACGTGCGCTTGGTCAGCGCGTTAGTGGTGTTGGCTGCGCTTGCTGCACCGACACTCAATCAACGCTGGCGCACATGGCAACGCCGACGCTCACAGTTGCCGACGGGGGGTGAGAATGCTTGATCTGAACAATGTCGATGTGACTTTTAACCCTGGTGCGCCAAGCGAGGTTCGGGCGCTGCGCGAGATTTCGCTGCATGTCCGCAAGCAGGAATTCGTGACGGTCATCGGTGCCAACGGTGCAGGTAAAAGCACGTTATTCAACGCAATTGCAGGTAGTGTCAGCCCAGAGCGTGGTCATATCACACTGAAAGGGCGCGACATTACGAATTGGTCAGAGCCGAGACGCTCAGCGTTTATCGGGCGTGTGTTTCAAAATCCGGCTTTGGGCACGTGCCCTGGTCTCAGCGTGCGTGAGAACTTATCGCTTTCGATGACGCGAGGTAAAACACGCGGCTTGCGCCCTGGCGTGAAGCGTCAGCATGAAGACTTATTCTTTGAGCGCGTCAAAGAGGTTGGCATGGGGCTTGAGCATCGCCTAGATGCGGATGTCGGCTTGCTTAGTGGCGGTCAACGGCAAGCCATCACGTTGATTATGGCGACGCTAACGCAACCGCAGATTCTGCTTTTAGACGAACACACCGCTGCGCTGGACCCGAATGCTGCTGCGCAAATTCTTGAATTGACGGTGTATCTGGCGCGTGAATTGCAACTCACGACGGTGATGATTACGCACAGTATGCAGCAGGCGTGTGATGTAGGGGATCGTGTGATGATGATGAACCGGGGTCAGGTGCTTTTTGAAATCGCAGGGCCAGAACGCCAGGATTTGCAGGTAAGTGATCTTGTGGAGCGCTTCCGTGCCTTGCGGACCGGAGATGCATTGACGGACCGTTCTTTGTTGGAATAGCACATCGCGGGTAGAATAAGCGCTCAGCTAGGCGATGATGCCTGCTGCAAACGAATTTTGTCAGTTTAGAGGCTTTGGAGTGAAGTGAAAAATGCGTAAATTATTGATCTTGCTATTGCTTGTGGTTTTGGCTGTGCCTATTGTTGCACAGGATGCTGATGAAGATATGCCGGTCATCGGTTTTATGCAGTTTGTGTCGCATCCGGCGCTGGATGCAGGCCGTGATGGTGCCGTTGAGGTGCTGGAAGCAGCCGGATATGTGGACGGCGAGACTGCACGCTTTTTGTATGGGAACGGTGAAGGGGATATTCCGACGCTGAGCACAATCGCCAATAACTTTGTCGATGAGGGCGCGGATTTAATCATCGCGACCAGTACGCCAGCCTTGCAAGCCGCATTTGCCGCAACAGCCGACATCGGAGAGCCGCCTGTGATCTTCAATGTGGTAACCAGCCCTTATGCCGCAGGTGTGGCTGATACAGCTTGTATCAAGCCTGGTTGGGTCACGGGGTCGCAGGCGCTAGCGCCCTATGCGGATACTGTGCCGCTGATCTTCGAGATTGTGCCGGATGCGGAGAGCGTGGGCTATATTTACAATACAGCAGAAGCGAACTCTGTCGCCAATACGGAAATTATCGAGCCATTGATGGCAGAGCTTGGCCTGAATATGGAGATTCAAGAAGTCTCGAATTCGTCCGAGGTGCCAACTGCTGCTGAAGCGCTGATTTCGCGTGGCGTTGATATCTTCTACGTGGCGACAGATAGCACCGTCGTCGCTGGGTTAGAAGGCTTGATTGCAGTTGCGAATGAAAATCAGGTGCCCGTAATCGCCAGTGACCCGTCAAGCGCTCCGCGTGGGGCTGTGCTGGCGCAAGGGCTGGATTATACGCAGGAAGGGCGTGATGCAGGCCGTATTGCGGTGGCTTACCTGAATGGTGAAATTGATATTGCAGAGACGGGCATCAGCCGCCAGACGCAGAATTTGCTAGCTGTAAACCTGGATGCAGCAGAAGCGCAGGGCGTGACCGTGCCGGAGCGCTTGTTGGAAATCGCTGGCATGGTTGTCGAAGGCGGCGAAACCGCGATGGCTGAGCGCGAGATGGTGGACGCTGAAGCGCAAATCGAGGCTGATGCGGCGTTCCTAGAAGCGCTTTTCTGCTCTGAAGAGCGCATCGAAGAGCAACAGGCTGAACTCGATTCAGAATAAGTCGTCGTTGCACTCAACGACATCTGAATAAATTCTGCAAAAGAGGGTGCATTGCCCCTCTTTTGCTTTTTTGTGTGTACATGCATCTTCTGCTCTGTATTGTTTGTGCTGTAAATGTCAACGTGTGTTGCATCGTTGCTTGCACTCTAGGTACTCTTGGGTACAATGTGCCGTGTTTGATAAGCATGTCAACCGGAACGCGACCACGTGGAATCCAACCGTAGCTATCAGCTAAACGAACGCATCCAGCAAGAAAGCGCCTTTATTGAGGATATTGTCACGGAAACGCGCCGTGTGCTTGTCGGTCAGCAAGACCTTGTAACGCGCTTGTTGATCGTTATGCTGTGCAGGGGGCATATTATCATCGAAGGGGTGCCAGGGCTGGCAAAAACACTAGCTGTAAGCACTTTATCGGCTACTGTGCGGGCACAGTTCCAGCGTGTGCAATTTACCCCGGATTTATTGCCGTCAGATGTGATTGGCACAGAAATCTACAATCAGCATACGGGCGAATTCCAGACGCGGCTCGGCCCGATTTTCGCGAACATTGTGCTGGCCGATGAGATCAACCGCGCACCGGCAAAAGTGCAATCGGCATTGCTAGAAGCGATGGCCGAACGACAGGTGACGATTGGGGATGCGTCACATCGTCTACCGGATTTGTTCATGGTGCTGGCAACGCAGAATCCCATCGAGCAGGAGGGTACGTATCGGTTGCCAGAAGCACAACTTGATCGCTTTATGCTCAAGGTCAATGTGACGTATCCGACGCGCTACGAAGAAGAGACGATTATGGATCGCATGTCACGCACAAGTCAACCACGTGCGCAGGCAGTCGTGTCACCGGATGTTATCTTGCGTGCACAGCAACTTGTTGATGATATTTACGTGGATCGCAAGATCAAGCAGTATATTCTAGACATCATCTTCGCATCACGTGAACCGCAGACCTACAATATGGATGAGCTAGCACCGCTCATTCAGATGGCGGCATCGCCGCGTGCAACGTTGTCTTTGCTGAAGGCATCGAAAGCCCACGCATTTCTACAGCAGCGCAGCTACGTCACACCGAATGATGTAAAGGCCATAGCGAACGATGTTCTACGTCATCGCATCGGGGTAACGTTTGAAGCAGAAGCCCGTGATGTAACACAGGAAGACATCGTTAACGAAATATTGCAACGCACGCAGGTACCGTGATGAGCAACCCTCAAAATGTTTTGCAGCAAGCCTTGACCTCTAAGGTCCGCCGCATCGTGATCGAAACGCGGCGCGTCGTAGATAGCACACTTGCTGGTATGTATCACTCGATGTACAAGGGGCAGGGCTTAGCGTTTGAGTCTGTGCGTCCGTATGAACCTGGTGATGACATCCGCAACCTGGACTGGAACGTGACGGCCCGCACTAACGAGGCGCATACCAAGCGTTTCATTGAAGAGCGTGAGCTTACTGTCGCTATCTTGTTTGATAGCAGCGCATCATCTGCGTTCGGCACGGTTAATCGTTCCAAACGCGAACTAGCTGCTGTGATCGGCGCAGCGTTGGCGCTGGCTGCCATCGCAAATGATGATAAGGTCGGCTTGATGTTATTCAGTGATACGGTGAATCGCTATATACGTCCCCGCAAAGGCAGTCGCCATGCGCTACACCTGATCCGTGAGATGGTTGAGCCGCCTATACAGGGGAATCAGACAGATATTGGCCAGGCGTTGCGGGTTGCGAACCAACTGTTAAAGCAGCGCTCTATTGTCTTTGTCATCTCAGATTTTTTGATGGAGCCGCAGAACTATTTCCAGCAACTTTTGCTCTTAAATCAGCGTCATGATCTGGTATCTATCGTCGTTACAGACCCGCTAGAGGCAGCATGGCAAAATGTCGGCCTAGTTGCCGTTAATGACATGGAAACAGGTGAGCAGGTGTGGGTGGATAGCGGCTCACGGCGTTGGCGTCGTCACTTTCAAGAACAGGCTGCGCAATTGCATAAGCAGCGTGATGAGGCCTTGAGGCGTGCGCGTGTAGACTATGCCACGATTTCTGTAGAGCAAGACTACGAGCAAGAGCTGGTACGTTTCTTCCGGCGACGACTGCGGCGACATTAGGTGTTACATAGCTTGATGGTTCGGTAGATAATGCCTTTACCTCGCACAATACCGCTTCTGCTGGTCTTCATGTGTTTGTTTTGTCATACGTTTGTGGCAACAGCGCAGGCCGAAGGCATCTGGCTATTGCCACAAGCGCCGCCTCGGATCGGTGACCCGGTGCTTGTGACGCTACGCTTGCAGCTACCCGATGGTGCGCAACCATTCATCCCTGCAATGCTGGAAGCCTGGAATGCATCTGCTGAGTTTGCTGGTGAGATCGAAACACGGCCCGTCGGAACAGTACGCTATCTAACTGACGGTAGCCGCGCTGTCGAACAAGATTTTGAGGTGCTATTTTGGCGACCTGGGAATTATACCCTAGCCCCGATGGTCATCGCGTATCAGCTTGCAGAGGGTCAAGCTCAGACGCTTACTGTGCCGGAAACTCAACTCGATGTTGCATCAGTCCTGATACCTGGCGATAGGGAGTTTCGGTCATTGCCACCAACGTATCCGGTCAGCTTATTCGGACTCATCTTATCTGCTGTTGTTGCTGTGCTTGTCCTGCTGCTGACCACCGTGATTTTTGTGTTACGGCGGCAGGTTGTACGAGTAATACCGTCCATTCAGGCTAGCCGAGAACGTGAAAAGCCACAGGTTGCTTATAATTTGGAGCACACGCTTGTCGAATTGGAAAACATACAGCGCTCAAGCATCAATAACGATGAAAAGTATAGCCGCTCACTTGATTTTATACGGCATTACATCGGAAATAGGCTAGAGGCGGTTGTCTTCGAGATGACATCTGTTGAACTGTTACAATGGATTGAGCATACACGCCGCGTATCACCGCAATTGTTGGATGAGCTAGCACGCCTGATGGCTGAAAGTGATCTTGCGCGCTTTTCCGGTGACGCACCATCGGACGTGCAGGTTCGTTATTTCGTGCAGCGTGCACGTAACTGGGTTATTCAGACGCATGAGCATGTGCGCTCAGAATCAGAAGAAGAGGACGGCATAGGTAATGTTCCGCTTCGCTCAGCCTGAAGCCTTCTTATTGCTGGTGGTGTTGCTGCTTGCTTATCTGCTGCGGCAACGCTGGCGCAAAAATCGGCCCTTGCAGATGCGCTACTCGGATACACGCTTGTTACATGGTGTACCGCTTGGTTACCGTTGGCAGTTGCGCGGCTTGCCGGACCTGCTGCGTCTTATAACACTCGTTTTACTCGTTTTTGCTGTGGCGCGGCCTCAGTTTGGTGCGCAACGCGAGACAGTACGGGTCGAAGGCATTGATATTGTACTGGCGATGGATATTTCACGCAGTATGGAAGCACAGGACTTCGCGCCGGATAACCGACTGCAAGCAGCGAAGCAGGTGATTGATACTTTTGTAGCTGGCCGTCAATATGACCGCATCGGCTTGTTGGTTTTCGCACGCGATGCCTATCATCTGGTGCCGCCTACACTGGATTATCGCACCTTGCGCAGCGTGCTCGGTGATGTACAGCTAGCCGCTAATCTAGGGTTGCCTGATGGGACTGCGATTGGGGTAGGGTTGGCCTCAGCAACAAATATGTTGGTTAACTCTGAGGCCAGATCGCGTGTTGTTATCCTGTTGACCGATGGTGAAAACACTGCTGGACAAGTACACCCGATAACGGCTGCACAAGCCGTTGCCGCGCTCGATATAAGGGTCTATACGATTGGCATGGGGCGCTCAGGCACAGTGCTAGAAATCGACCGGGGTGAGGATGTCGTTCGTATCGAGACAGCGCTGGATGAACCAACACTGCAAGCTATCGCGGAAGTCACAGATGGGCGTTACTACCGTGCGCAAGACCTTGAGGCGTTGCAGGCTGTCTATCAACAGATTGATAGCTTGGAGACGACACCAATTGACCGCAATGTGCAGACAGATTGGCGCGATCAGCCGGATAACCTGCTGCTGCTGGCCTTTATACTGCTGCTGTTCGCATTTCTATTGCGTCGGACGCTATTATGGTCTGCATTGCGATGAGCGCTAAGGATACGGTGCCCCATGTTCCTCAATGAGCCATACCTGTTATTGCTCGCTCTGATCCCAATGTTGTCGTTCGTGTCGCTAATGAGCGTGGCAAGGCGGCGGCGAGCAATGCGACGCCTGGGGGATAGCGCCATGATTTTGTCGTTGACGAATCGCACAAGCGCTCTATTGAACGCAATACGGGGTGCTTTGTGGCTGATCGCTTTTGCTATGATCGCGCTTGCTATGGCGCGACCTGTGTGGGGTGAAGATGAAGAAACGACGACATTGCGTGGCGTGTCCATTGTGATTATGCTGGACATCAGCGCTAGCATGGATGTAGAGGATGTGCTGCCAAGTCGTTTAAAACGCGCACGGCTGACGATTCGAGACTTATTGAGTAACCTGGATACAAATAATGAAGTGAGTTTTGTGTTGTTTGCTGGCGTACCGTTTTTGTATTTGCCTCTGACAACAGATATTCGCACAGCAGAATTGTTCTTGGAGCGGATTGACACGTCGATGGTGCCGACAGCGGGCACTAATATCGGTAACGCTATTGATCTATCTCTAAGTGTATTTCCAGATGAAAGTGATGATGGCCGCTTGATTTTCTTGCTTTCCGATGGCGAGTATCACGGTGCAGAATTTGCAGAACAGGCTGAGCGGGCGGGTGCCGCCAATGCGCCTATTTACGCTATCGGTTACGGCACGGCAGAGGGTGGACCGATCCCAGACACGAATAGCCCGACAGGTTTTAAACTGAATGCAGATGGCGAGAGAGCAACGTCGCGACTGGATGAAACGTCCATGCAGCAAATCACGGAGATCAGTGGTGGAAGCTACCAGCGTGCAGATATAGCAGGCCGAGAGGTTGCGATCTTGCTTGAACAAATTCGGACGGCCAGCACGCGCCCTATTGGGGATATTGAAGCTGTACGTGGTTTAGAGCAGTACAGTTGGTTTGCGCTGATTGCGTTTGTGTGCCTGGTAGGTTCGTGGTTGCTACCGGAGGGGCGTCGCAAATGAGTAGGCGCATGGTACAGATTGCAGTCTGTATTTTATTGTCAGTAACATTGATTAGCTGTGTTGTTGAGCCAACAGAGCGCACTTACGTCGGCAATGCCGCCTACGAACGCCAGGAATACACTGATGCGGTCTTTGCTTACGAAGCCGCGATGGTCGAAAATGGCAACGACCCATTACCGCATTATAATGGCGGTCTAGCTTATGCACGCACGGGGCGCATGGACCCAGCACTACAGGCGTTGGAGCGTGCTATTGCCCTGACCCCGGCAATGGATATGCTAGCCGACGCCTATTACGCGATGGGGAACGTTTCGTTAACGCAGCAAGCCTTTTCAGATGCGGAGCAAGCGTATCGGCAGGCATTGCGCATTCGTAACGATTTTGGAGCAGCGCGTTACAACCTGGAATTATTGTTGATTCTGGGGCCGACACCGACACTACGACAATCGTTAACACCAACGGCTACGCCAACAGCAACCAGCACACCAACGGCTAGCGCGACACCCAGCCTAACCCCTACACCTAGCTCTACGCCGACAGCAACGGCAACATTTACCCCAAGCCTGACGGCGACAAATACACCGACGGCCACGAATACATTGACACCAACCATGACGCCGACAGCGACAGCCACATCAACGGCGACCATGACGCCGACAGCAACCAGCACACCAAACGATCAACCAACGGCAGCAGAACCAAGTGATACGCCGACGGCGACGCGCACGCCGACGGCAACCAGCACACCAACAGCGACGAATACGCTAACAGCGACGCCAACGGCCACAGCCACGCTAACCATCACGCTGACGGCTACTATTACCAGTACGCCGACGATTACTGCGACGGCCACAATGACACCTGCGCCAACGGAAACGGTAACGCCTAGCATGACCCCTACACAAACGCCAACACCAACACCAGATCAGTTACGTTTGCCACCCCCACAACAAAGCCAGAATTTGCCGACTCCTGATCTGCAAGAACTGGGTCGTGATGAAGCTAAACGCTTGCTCGACGCTGTGTTGCAAGAGAGCCAAAGCCTTGATAGCTTTTATTTGCCCAATGTGCCGGATGCCGCAGAAGCAGGGGACATACCAAATGATTGGTAGACACAAACAGCTATTTTTATGCTTAGTGGCCCTGCTGATACATGGCCTGGTTATGAGGCCGCTACTGCTGGCACAGGATGAACCGCCGCCCGATTATTTTCTGACGGCCTCTGTAAGTAACGAAACACCATATTTGGGCGAGTCGGTTACCTATACTGTGCGCATCTATCTCGGCGGCGTCTTACGAGCGTCTCCGACATACCGCCCGCCGGAGTTTACAGATTTGTGGCAGGCACAGGCGATACCAAGCCGCGTAACACGGGAAACTTATGAGGGTCGCTCGTATGATATGACAGTGATCCAGAACATACTGTACCCTGTTTCAACTGGCTCAGTCAGCATCCAACCATCCGCCATCGAACTCCAATTAGATGACCGCAACATTGTGATTGAATCAAATCCAGTTAGCCTTAGCGTGCGCCCACTTCCGCCAGATGCCCCATTGGGTTTCACGGGCGCAGTGGGGGAGTATGCAGTTACGACAACGGTCGATAACGAAGCCGTACAGGTCGGTGAGGCGCTAACGCTGGCCATGCGCGTTGCAGGGACGGGTAATCTAGAGCAAATCCCAGCACCACGTTTGAACTTGACGACTGGCTGGCGTGTTTATCCGCAAACACCAGACTTTCAGCGTAGTTCGTACAGCACGACGATCTCTAAAACGTATAGCTGGCTGCTGATACCTACCGCACCGGGAACGCGAACGCTGAACAATCTAAGCTGGGTCTATTTTGATACAGCAGAGCAACGTTACCTGCGGGTTAGCGCTGAAGCCCCGACAATTGAGGTTTCTGGTGAAGCACTTGACGTTGGAGCTTTTCCGGAAACGAACTTGTTAGCGCTGAAGAGCGCCCCCCAGCGTCTGAACACAGAACTTGCACAGGTGAACGAGGTCTTTTGGTTATTGTGGTTGCTGCCTGTGATTGTGCTGATGCTGGTGCTGGTCGTGCGCATTTCGGAAAACGTGCAGGAACAAGACGATCAGCGGCACCGGCAGAAAAATGCTTATCGCATCGCAAAGCGTCAACTGAAGGCAGCCAGTAAGCAGGGGGAAAAACTCTTTCGTGAGATTGAGCCGATTATCGTGCGCTATTTCAGAAACCGTTCTGGCAATAAGAAGCTGACAGCGCAAAACTTGCCGATATGGTTGGCAGAACAGGACATGCCACAGGATTTAGCGGCTGAGCTTCTGAACTGCGTTGAGAGCGCGGAGGGCGCACAATTTGCACCAGCAGGCATGTATCGCGTTGGGACTGTCTATAGCCGTACACGTAGCGCTCTGCGCCGCCTTAATAAGGCATGGAGGCCCACATCGGCATGAGATCGGCGCGTTGGTTATTGATCCTGTGCATTGGCGTGCTGTGTTTGCGTGTGGTGTTGCCACAGGAGGCAGGCCAAAATCAGGCGGAATGGTTGGAAATTCTGAGTGCAGCCGATGCAGCCTATCGCAATGGCAACATTACATTGGCCACCGATCTGTATAACTTATTGCTGGCTCAAGGCGTGCAGGACGTGGTTGTGTATTACAATCTGGCGACTGCCTATCTTGAATTGGGAAATTTTGCAGGGGCACGGCTATATTATCGGCGTGCGCAACACATAGCCCCACGTGATCCTGATATTGCTATGGGGGTCGAACAGTCACGTGCACAGAGCCGCGATGCAGACGTATTACCGAGTTACTTGCACACCAACTTTGCACGCTTGTCGCAGGGTGTTCTAACATCTATTGAGCTTGCATTTGTAACGCTTGCTGTGTGGGTGACGTGGGTGATTGTAGTTGCTTTTGTTATAGGACTCAGGCGACCTAGCTGGCTACTGCGGGCGATATTTTGGCTGTTTACTTTAGGGTTGGTTGTCAGCATCACGCTGATGGGTACACGCTGGTACGTCGAGACCTACGAAGCGCCTGCTATTGTGATGCGCAATGCAAGGGTGCATAGTGGTCCCGGCGCTGCATTTGTCCAGATGTATACGATTGAGACGGCCCGTGAAGTTTTCATCCTAGACCAGCAGGCGGACTGGCTGAAATTCATGCAACTCGATGGGCGGCGTGGATGGGTGCAAGCCGACGCCATCAAGCACATTATCCCACCATAGGCATTGCCCGCTTTTCGCTGTGTAGCTTTTATCTTTTGTTAGCGATCACAAAGGTCGGTACGACTGAGCCACCCCCTGCTGTGACATTCAGCAATGCAGCAGGTGATAGGCGCGTCAGACAACCACCAACACGATCCCCGCCAAAAATGTAGGGGTCTGCATCAACATAGCGCGGACTCACATCTAACTGGCCATCGAGCCACATCGGGAAATCACGCTGCACCGTTGGGGCTTTTTCCTGCACGACATGCGGCGAATTTCGGGCGTTTTTGAGCGCTTCCTGCCAGCCGGTATCATCGCATTCCCAGCCCAGGACAACACCACGCCCACCAAAATCATCGTTGGGCTTCAACACGAGGCGTTCGCGGTTTTCTGCGATGAAGGGCACCAGGTCAATCTCACGGCCATCGTAAAACGTCATACGATCTGTTACGACACGTGTCCAGGGGATGTAATCACGGATGGCCTGTTGTTGCTCATCATCGAAAACATGCGTGTTTTGCTCGTCACTCAGGAAGGCTAAGCTGGCTTTTTTGAACAGCAGCTTGCAGCTTGGTGAATTCGTGATGAACACGCTGCGCTCTTGAATAGCACGCAGCAAATCGCTTTCAAAGCCGAGGCGCTGAGCCAGTTCACTGTAGAGTGCTCGCTTGTAGATAACGTCAATGCGGAAGTCACCTTTCCACAGGTGGCCGCCCCGATATTCCAGCACACGCGGGTCTGCCAGTACAGTCGGTATGCCGCGCCTTAGCAGATATTCGCACTGGATTTCGTGCTCACTGATGGTCGGTACATCGCTCCAATCAAGGATAGCGATCTGCGGTTGCTCACGTCCGCCCCAATCGTGATAAGCCTTGAGCAAAGCCGCTTCTAAGTGGGGCTGTGTGGGCAAGCTGCGAATCTTGTAGTGGTCCTGGAAACGCTTGAATGGCTCTAGCTCTTGAAACACCTGATCCAGCACATCACTGTATCCCAGGCCAGCGGGTGTCTCGGCGTTGTATTCGACCACCTTCAGCGAATGGTCCTCAACCACGTAAAATGTATCCAGGCGGGATGAGGACCAGGGGGCAGGGCCGCCCGTATCCATGCCGAAGAGACGCTCTTCATAATCTTCAAGATGCAATTGTGCGCGTGCCTTTGCATCGACCACACAAACGTTATGCGCACGCCAAAAGGCGCTTAGAAGCGCTTCTAGCCCCTGTTGCATGATGCGCCAGTCCACCTCAAAATAAAAGTGTGGACGCAAGACGACGCATAAAGGCCGCTCCCCGAAGTATAAGCCCTCTTCTTTCAGACGTTGCCGCAGGTGTGCATCTGCTGCTTCAGCAATTGCGGGGTCTTGGAGTAGATCATGGTAGCGGTTAATTGCATCTAAAATCATGGCTGGTTATCCCCCACGTTCTGAGGCCCAGATGCCCCAATGATAGCGCGTGCGTGTTGCGGTGTCGCCAACAGCCAGTTCAATCATGATGTTGGCCATCGTGTGGACCATCCACTCGAAGTGGTTGTAGCCGAGTGAATTCACATCCATATCGGGTGCTGGGTTCATGAAGTCAATTGCGTATGGGATGCCGTCGCGGATGGCGAACTCGCAGGTGTTCATGTCATAGCCGAAGGCACGGCAGATCGTCAATGTATCGTTGTACAGGCGGTCGTGTAGCTCTGGCCAGAAGTTGTGCTCAGGGTAATAGTAGGGTGCGTTGGGGTCATACTGCATCACGCGCACCTCCCGCTGACCGATGCACATATTGCGGGCGTACATATCCCATTTTACGAACTCTTGCAAAATGTAGGTCTCAGTGCCCGTGCGGTTGTACACGTCGAATAGTTCATCCATTGAGCGCACGACAAACACGTTACGACCTGCACCGCCGTGTGCATCTTTGACCACCAGTGGGAAACCGCCCATGCCATTCACGAAGTCCCACCAGTCAATCGGGTACTTTAGGTTACGCAGGCTTTTCTGGTGGTCGATGGTCGGCACATAGTCCTTGTTTGGCAGAACAGCCGTGCGTGGTGTGGCGACGCCTAAACGCGAAATCAGCCCGGTGCCGAAGTATTTGTCATCTGCCGTCCACATGAACGGGTCGTTGACGACATGCGCACCCTGTATAACGGCATTCTTGAGATATGAGCGATAGTAAGGGACTTCATGCGAGATGCGGTCAATCAAGACGCGATATTGCGTTGGCTCGTTCATCCACGAACCGCCAATTTGCACATATTCTGCGACCACGCCTGTCTCCTGCGTGCGCCTGTTCACCTCTTCGATGAAAGCTGGCGGCCACGACCATTCCATGCCGACTAGTAGGCCGATACGCTTTAATTCCATAGTTCTTCGCCTTTGCGTGTTGCTGTGTGCTCGCTATTCTTTGCTGAAACTACTGCTGCTTGTTACTTTAATCATGCCCACCCAGATATACACGAAGCTGATTCATCCAATATGGCCAGTCGTGTTGCCAACCATCCCAGATACGCAACGCATTGCCGATGCCTTTGTTCCACAATACGCCAGACATTTTGAGCGATTCGTTTTTGAGGGCGTCGTGTTCACTGGTGACAAGGATGATGTCTGTTTCTCGTAGCAGGTGCAAACGGACATCGTCGTTTTCGTTGGGGACGAAAGCTACCGGGTTATTGAAGTAGACGTAATCATCTGAATAGCCCCCTGTGAATCTGTGAATATCGTAGAAACCACTGAGGCCAATGACGCGCTTAAACACGCCGGGATATTTCAGGGCAAGCGTCATGGCGTGATAGGCACCAAAACTCGCGCCCATCGTCATCAGGAAAGGGTTCTGGTTTTTGTGCCAGGATAGCGGGATAACCTCATGCATCAGGTACATGAAATACTGATGATGACGGTAGGCTCTGCCGCCGGGTTGCGCCCACCAGCAATACCAGCTTTCAGAGTCGATGCTATCGACGCAGTAGAACTGCAACCAGCCATTGTTGAAATAATCTACTAGTGCCCTAGCGACGCCGCGATCTTCCCATTCGTAGAACCTACCGCGTGAGGTCGGGAACACCAGCACACGCGCCCCCGCATGACCCAGGATAACCAATTCCATGTCGCGGTTCAGATTGGGGCTGTACCAGCGATGATACTCACGATGAACCATTTGCTGCTCCATTTGTGTCTTGTATCTTGTGTCTTGTGTTTTGTGTCTTGTGTCTTATGTCGGGTGGTCAATAAGCTGTCTCAGATTGCGATGCCGAACTTGGATTGCGCCTGCTTGTGCTTGCGGATGACCGCACTAGTTGGGTGGCAGCTGCGGGATGAACGACGCCAGCGCCTTGTTTGATCGGTGGCACGCCGCGCAACGGGCGTGCGGTGTGCGTTAGGATGCGTTTGACATCTTGTGCGGATAGATTCGGATTGACTTGCAGCATTTGTGCAATTGTGGCTGTGACAATTGGTGCGGCAACTGATGTACCATCGACATGCTGATAGGCCGAATTGACCAGCTTATGCATGTCGATGCGTGCCTGCAATTTCTCTACAATTTTCTGTGATGGATTTTGCAGGTCTTTCGGCGTGAGGTCCATCATTTGCAGCATTTGTTCGTGCTTGCTTTGCACGTCGGCAAGAACCTGTGTCGGGTCGTCTTGTAGCAACGGCCCCAGAGCCAGCGCTTCTTCTTCTACCGGGGTATCCGGCATGATGGGTGAGGGCACCCACTGCGCCAGTGCGACCAGATCCGGCTTGGTGGATGTGTCCAGTGCATAGCCATAATTGCTGTGGTACATGCGCCAGCGCCGCTGGTTGGTGCTGTTCATGTCATCGTAGCCACCTACGACGATGGCATCGGGGGATGTGGCTGGTGGCGTAAGCCGCTTGATGCCTTGATTGCCAGCAGCGACCACCACAGGAATATCCTGGCTGACTAATTGGCTAATGGTCGCATGGATGGGGTGATCCGGCCTGGTGCTGATGTAGTCGCCACCTGTGGAGATATTGACGACCTGCACGCCGAAACGCTCATGATTTTCCAGCAGCCAGTTTAGACCACGTTGGATGTCAGACTCATGAACCCGCATTTGTGGTGAACTGACCTTGATGAGCAGCAACTCGGCCTTGTGTGCCAGCCCGCGATAAAAGCCATCAGACAGCTTACCGTCGCCTGCGGCAACGACTGTCGTCATCATGCCGTGCCAGCTTGTCATGCCGATACTGCCGATGGTTGCCTGTTCGCTGATGTCGTCTGTGGTTGCATCGACGTATACGCGCACGCGCCTGGCAAGGTCCGGGTGTGGGTAGAAACCAGAATCAATGAAGGCGATAACGACACCCTGCCCACTGAGATTTGCATCGCTGCCGAGACGCTGAGCCAGTGGCAGCAAGTAAGGTGAACTTTGGCCGTATGTCGGATAGTTTGGGTGAAATTGTAGCTTTCGTTTGCTCATCGTCATGTCGGATAGTTTGGGTGAAATTGTAGCTTTCGTTTGCTCATCGTCACGCTTTAATTTTTGGCTTGCTCATCGTCATTGCCATGCTTCAATTTACAGCTAGCCTGTACGCCCTGTACGCTGTTCGCCTTTTGGTTGATGGATGGCCAGGAAATCCTGCATGAAGCGCTGTTCGTAGTTGCTTAGCAAGTATTCGACACGCGCTTGATCCCAGGATGCAACGATCAAACCAGCATGGTTTTTCTTACTTGAGCGCCAGACGATTTCAGGGTCGTCGTATGCGGAGGTATCCGGGTATTCCTGGCGTGCAAGCGATATTAAGATGCCTGCATACTCCTGGCGCAAAGGGGGCAACTGATAGGGCTGGTCGTAGAGGCGTGCTAGCTCGACACGTACCCACTCACGCCACAGGTTCACATTGGTTGCTGCTTCAATCATGTCTGCGATGTTGGCACCACCGACACGTGCGGCCACTTCCAGGAAATAAAATTCGCCGTCTTCGTGCGCGCAGATGTATTCTGCATGTGTGACGCCTTGCGTTAGGCCGAGTGAACGTGTTATGTAAGCATTTAGGCCCTTCAGCGTCTGCGTCTCGTAGCTATCGTAAGGCAGTACACGCGAGGTAAAGACGCCGCCACCCTGATAAATCTTCATAGGCGGATTGCCGTAGCGCTGCACACTGCTAAAGACGATTTCGCCATCCGCGACGATGCTATCCACATGGAAGACATCACCGGGTATGAATTTCTCTAGCAGGTAATACGTTTGCAAATCACCCAATGTATCGAGCGTGCGCCAGACTTGTTCAGCGTCTTGCATTTTGCGGATGCCCATTGCGCTGGCCTCGGCACGCGGCTTCAGCACCCAGGGCGGCGGAACGTCGCGCATGTAGTCCCGCAGGTCGTCATAATTTTTGACACCCACAAAGGGCGGCACACGGACACCCACCCGCGCGGTTTTCTCGCGCATGGTCAGCTTATCGCGGAAGCTACGCGAGAGTGTGACGCCGTTGCCCTGAATGCGTAGGTGCTCACGTAGCATGGCCGCAAGTTCTAGTTCGAATTCATCCAGGGGGATAATAAGATCAATGCGTCTGCCCCGGCAAAGATATGCGACGGTGTTGACGACATCCTGGTATTTGGTCAGATCAGGCGTCAGGAAGAACTCGTCAATGGCGTCATATGGCCAGGGGGCGTCGCGTAAGGCCGCTTCTGTCAACAGTAAGACAAAGCAATCGTGTTGTGCTGCTTCTTTGATTGCGTCAATGCCTTTGTACGTACTGGACATGAAGAGAATGGTCGGCTTGTGTTGAATGCCCATGCATTACCTTCACTTTATTGTGGATAGAACAGGCTAAAATTAAAATATAGCGTGTTTTTGATATTCTGCCACGTCCAATGTGCCTATCTGTAAGGTGAGCGTTTTTGTGCGCTTTGTGCGGTTGGATTAGCGTGGCGCGTCTAGCACTTGCAACCAAGCCTGTAGGCGCTCTGTCATGTCGTTGTGTTGCTTGGGGGTCATCAATAATGAAGGGAAGGGGAGATGTGCGGCTGTGTATTGCTTGCGATTGCGGATTTGCGCGGCAACTGAGGCTTGCTGATACGCATGGTCATAAATGTCTTGTGTTTCTAGAGGCATCACTTCATTTGCTAATGGCAACGCGAATATCTTGAGCGGTTGCAGGGCATCGTTACCGAGGATGCGCGGTGTATCGCCAGCGATATAGATTGCTGTATGATAGGCGTAGGTGCGTACAACAGTATCTTCTAGCAAGCGCTTAACAGAGCGTGTCGGGTCAACTTCTATGGTGTGTACGCCTTGTTGCAGCAAACGGTCTCGTCGCAGACGGTAATCATGCATGGTGCTCTCATCGGTTTTGTTACTTGGTGAGACGACCTCTAACACAGTGACGAGTTGGCCATCTTCATCGCGGATGAAGATAGCGTCTAACTCAGGGCGGTTCCATGTGATGGCTGTGCCCGGTTCAACGTGGATGGACTGCGCAGCGCTGGCATAATCCCAGCTTGGTAATGGCTTGGCATCCGGGTGCTGGATAAGTATATCGGGTTCACGGCCTTGTGTGATTTGCAAGCTGGCTTCGCGGGCAGCGATATATCCGCGTTGCAAGAGGGGAATGCGTAATCTTTCAAGTGCTTCACCAATGAAACCTGCATGAATTTGCCGAAAGTAATAGCCCACTTCGGCCCAGGGGTCAACCAGGCCGGGAAAAGGTCCTTGCGTTAGCGATTGGATGTAATGTTCTGGATATTGTGCCATACGCCGGCATCGTCCTGTTGTGCCAGACTTGCTAATGCATATGCCGGGAGGATACCATACACTGGGTAAGCAAAAAATGAGCCAAGCTCAGCTACAAGAAAGAATAAGCTGTGACATAGGATAAGCCGATGAAGCTATGGGAACGCTATTACACGCCGACGAGCGTTGATGAAGTGGCTGCGTTACTAACGGAGTACGCAGGCCAAGCACGCATCATCGCCGGGGGCACAGATTTATTGATCGACATGCGTGCGAAGCCGGATCATGCCCCATACAAAGCGCTGATTGACATTACGAGTATTGCGGACCTGTGCGGCATCCAGCAAGAACAAGATAGTAATGCTGTATTGCTTGGTGCGGGCGTCACACATACACAAATCGTCAAATCGGCTTTACTGGCACAGCAGGCTACTTGTCTTGTTGAAAGCTGTGGCGTTATCGGTGGTCCTCAGGTGCGGAATGTGGCGACACTTGGCGGCAACGTGGCCCATGCTTTACCTGCTGGTGATGGGACGACATCGCTTGTCGCGCTCCATGCTGAAGCCGACGTTATCCACGATGGGAAACGCCAATGGCTGCCGATTCGTGAGCTATTTTTGGGGCCAGGGCGCTCATTGCTGGATTCAACGCGGGATGTATTGCTGCGTTTTCGCTTTGCACTCGCTGGCGTTAATCAGGCGACTGCCTTTGATCGCATCATGCGTCCGCAGGGTGTGGCGTTGCCTGTGCTGGGTTGCGCGGTATACGTTAAATTAGACGATGAGCATAGCACCTATCAGGATGTGCGGGTGTGCCTTGCACCTGTTGGACCTACGCCGATGCGTGCTGATGCTGTTGAAACTGCTTTAAAGGGTCAGCCCGTTACAGATGGTACGCTAGAAAATGCACTGCAAGCCGCGCACGAATCATTAAAGCCACGCACCAGCAAATACCGTGCGACAGCAGATTATCGCCATGAGATGATCGACGTGTTGCTGCGGCGCACATTGCAACGCGCTGCTGAACGGGTCCGTACTGGGGAGGTTGTGCCGCAAGGTGTGGGTTCGTAGACCAAGTGAACAACATCAATGCAATTAAGCGACGTAAATATACTAGGATATGATTATGAGTATGCTGAATTTGACAATCAACGGACAAGACATCCAACGCGAAGCCGACGAGTCACGCACGTTAGCGGCGTTTTTGCGCTATGACATGGGGCTGACGGGCACGAAAATCGGCTGTGATGAGGCTGAATGTGGGATTTGCACCGTGCTGGTTGATGGCGTGCCGGTTGACTCTTGCGTGTATCCGGTATTCAAGGCGCAAGGCAGGCACATCACGACGATAGAAGGGATAGCCAACGCAGATGCAGACGATGGTGAATTGCACCCCTTACAGCGTAATTTCATCGCACATGGGGCCGTACAGTGTGGCTTTTGCACACCGGGCCTGATTATGACGGGTAAAGCGCTACTCGATGAAAACCCGCAAGCGGGTGAGCATGACATCAAGGTCGCGCTAAAGGACACGTATTGTCGTTGCACGGGGTATACAAGCGTGATTCGCGCCATACAATCAGCGGCCTGTGAAGCGCGTGGCGAAGCGCCGTTACCTGTGAACGATCCGACGATTGATGAACCAATGGAAGTGGTCGGTCATTCGGTGCCGCCTGTAGAGGTCGTGAAGAAAGTCAACGGGGAAGCGCTTTACACAGATGATTACACATTTCCACAGATGCTACATGCTCGCACACTACGCTCGCCTTATCCACACGCCCGCATCCTGAATATCGACACTAGCCAAGCCGAAGCGCTGGAAGGCGTTGTTGCTGTACTAACCTATAAAGACGTGCCCGGTGAGAACATACACGGTTTGATCTATCGTGATTGGCCTGTGCTCTGTGACGAGGTCGTGCGCTATGTCGGTGATGCAGTGGCGATTATCGCAGCGGAAACACAGGAGCTTGCCAACGAAGCGTTGAAGTTAATCAAGGTGGATTATGAGCCGTTGCCCGTCGTGGCGGACCCCGAATACGCCCACTCTGACGATGCGCCCAATTTACACCCTAAACATCCTACTGGTAACTTGTTGAAGCATATCAAGGTGCGGCACGGTGATATTGACGCGGGTTTTGCGGCTGCGGCTGTCGTGATTGAGCGGGAATATCGCACGCCGACCACCGAACATGCTTTTCTGGAACCTGAATGCGCTATTGGGGTGCCCGCCGGCTACCCTGAGCACGACAAACTGACGATTTACGTTGGGTCACAGATTCCGTATCAAGACCGCAATCAGATTGCGTCAGCAATGGACTTACCGGAAGAACAGATTCGCGTGATCGGCACGCTCATCGGTGGCGGTTTTGGTGGCAAAGAGGACATCGCAGGGCAAATTCATGTGGCGATGCTGGCTAATGTTACAAGGCGGCCTGTGAAGATGCTGTACAGTCGGCAGGAATCGCTGATCTTTCATCCCAAGCGCCATGCAACCATTATTCGCATCAAAACAGGTGCAACCCGCGACGGCAAGCTAATCGCGGTGCAGGCTGAACTATATGGCGATGCCGGGGCGTATGCATCGTTATCCGACAAGGTGATGACCCGTGCCACGACTCATGCGACTGGCCCATATGTCGTGCCGAATGCGAAGATTGATTGTTATGCGATGTACACGAACAACCCACCTTCAGGTGCATTTCGGGGTTTTGGTGTGACGCAATCGGCCTTTGCGGTGGAGCAGAACATGGACCTGGTTGCAGAAGCACTTGACATCGACCCGTTGGAATTCAGGCGGATGAACGCACAAACTGTAGGCGTCATGACAGCCACCGGGCAAGTGTTACGTGAATCTGTTGGGTTGCTGGAAACCATTGAGGACGTGCAGCGCGATATGCAACATGGCGACACAACTTTCAAATGGGGCTGGCGTGAAGGTAACAAAGCCTATGGTTGGGGGGTTGCGGCGGCTTATAAAAACACAGGGCTTGGTGGCGGTGCACCGGATAAATCCGAAGCTGAGGTTGAAGCCTACGAAGACGGTACAGTGATGGTGCGCACGGCTGCTGCGGATATGGGGCAAGGTATCGCGCATGTGGTGGCGCAATGCGCTGCTGAAGAAATGCGTGTACCGTATGAGCGTGTGAAGGTGCTGCTGTGTGATACCGATTTGACGCCGAACGGTGGCCCGACGACGGCATCACGTCAGACCTACATGACGGGCAATGCCGTGCGTTTGGCGGCTTCTGCGCTACGTGAAGCCATCACGCAATCTGCTGCTGAATACATGGATGTGAAGCCACAGCAAATCCGCTACGAAGAAGGTTTAATGTACAAAGAAGGCAATGGGCAGAGCGTGCAAATTGGTGAAGTCGTCAAGTGGATGAAAGCCAATAACCTGATGCCACGCACGCGCCATGAATACACCGCACCGAAGACGCAACCACTCGGTACAGGTGGCGATATGCATTTTGCTTTCAGCTATGCGACGCAGGCCGCTTTAGTTGAGGTGGATATGGAAACTGGCGAAATCAAGGTGTTGAAGGTCGCTTCCAGCACCGATATTGGCCGGGCAATCAATCCGCTGATGTTACAAGGTCAGATTGAAGGCGGTATCGTGATGGCGATGGGCAATTGCTTGACGGAATCCTATATCGTTGAAGATGGCATCCCCTGGACACATTTACTGGCACGCTACAAGATGCCGAGCATCAAGCACACGCCTGAAATTGTGTCACGTTTGGTGGAGCATCGCACCGCAGATGGCCCGTATGGTGCGAAGGGCGTCGGTGAAATTCCGTCAATCAACACGACGCCCGC
>DAOTTW010000283.1:0-1720 GCA_034437615.1 Anaerolineae bacterium
CGACGCCATCACGATCCGCATCCACTGGGAAACCGTTATCGTGCCGGATGTTGTCGCCGTTGATGCTCACTTGTATCTGTGCGCTGGCTGGCAGCGGATCGCTGTAGAACATCGTGACCGTATCGCGATCATCCGACAGGTGCAAGCGCGTGCTCAGAGGTGTATTGCCGAAACGTGCGCTGAAATTAGATGTCGTTACGTCGGCAGCGTTGATGGGCTGCCCAAAGCGGATAATCGTCTCGCGTGTAACCGCGACATCGCCTTCGCCATCTGCGGGACTGGTTTCGATCACGGGACGTTCAAAGACAGGCGGCGCACCAACAAATTCATAGGCACCGATGTCGCAAGTATCACCCTGTGGGCGTGGTGTGCCGCGCTGATCTTCGTCTTCGCACGTTGCGGGGTTCGCTGCGTTCACTGCCGGGCTGATGTCCTGCAAGGCGTGCGAATCCGTGCGGCCTGCGTTGGCACCAAGCTGCTCGATCAGCGGATTTTGGCCCAAAATATTGCCTGTTGTGTCACCTTCGATTGTGCAGGCGTCCGTGATCGTCTGGATCAGGTTATGGCCGAGCGAATTCAGCGTGCCATGACAGTCGCTGCCGTTATTGTTGGCAATCAGGCTGTTTTCCACACTGACGAGGCCGTTTAGCGCCGCGATGCCGCTACCGCGTGCGCCCTTGTTCAGCGCAACCGAGACATTGTTCGTGCTGAGCGTGCCCGCATTGACGAGCACACCGCCACCGACTGCTTGAGCGGTGTTGCTGCTGATTGTCGAGTTGGTCAGCGTGATAGCTGCGCCACTGTTCATGACCCCTGCGCCGCCACTGCTGCTCGTGTTTTGCGCAATGCTGCTGCGGTCAATGCTGACGCTGCCGCCATTCGCGAATAGACCACCACCGGAACTAGCTGCACTGTTGTTCATCAGCGCCGCTTGCGTCAGTTCAACGGTGGCGTCGTCGCCTGTGCTGGCAATGGCACCGCCGGAGCTATCCGCCGCGTTGTCTTTCAACGTACTGCGCGTAATCGCGACTGTACCGTTGTCGTTGTAGATTGCTGCACCGGAGCTAGTCGCCCTGTTATCGGTGATGACGCTATCGCGTAGGATTAACGTGCCTTGCTTGTTATAGATCGCACCACCACTGGCAGCTTCACCGCCGCTCAGCGTGATCCCAGTGATTTCAACGCTGACGCCACTAATGGTCAGCAGGCGAAACGCCCCTGAACTGGCCTCGCGTTGTATGCTGAGGCTGGCTGCTCCGGGGCCGGAGATGGTCATTGGCACACTTATATCAGGCAGCGCACTTGCCAGCGTAATCGTACCGCTCAGTGCCCCGAATTCGATGGTGTCTGCATTCGTGCCATTGCTACAGCCACCGACATTTGAGGCCGTGTTAATCGCTGTAATGGCTTCACGTAGGGTACAAGAACCGTCGTCTGCCACAGCATCCTGTAGGGAATTTACGGATATTACACTGTTATTTTGTGCAAATAGGGATGTAGAAAAGATCAGGCACAAGATGACAATGGCTAAGCGCCCACGTGTCGAGCGTAGACCCATTCTTCGCGATGCCATAGCACGTCTCCATTGATTTAACGTATAATCTCAGTATAGCCCAACTTAGAAGTAGCGCAAGCTAACTAGCTCCAAAAATACGGTGTTCCCACTAAACTTAACAATTCTCAGGCAATGCTAGACCCTCTACTTTCCGCTAAATGGGGG
>DAOTTW010000284.1:0-12170 GCA_034437615.1 Anaerolineae bacterium
GCCGTGTCCCTACGAACGATGCCCTGTAGGGACACCCTTCTGGGTGTCCGAGCGGCGTCAGCCGCATTGCCGATGTTGCAAGAATTTGACTTGTTTTTTAGCTGGAAAAGCGTAGGACCGACCAGTGCGCGTAAGTGCAACAAAAAGCCAGCGTGCTACAACACGCTGACCTGTAAAACATCTGATACGATTGTTATGCCGTTGGACCGTTCAGCTTGTGCTTAAAGACCGTTGATTCTATCTTAAGAAACCGTTGCCGGCTTATCGAAAGCGGTTTGCTGCTTGCTGTCGCGGGCGGTCTCACGCCCTGGCACCACGAAAACGGGGCAGTGCATACCAGCAAGGACTTTCTGCGTCACGCTGCCAAAGAGCCAGCGCTGTAGACCAGAGCGCCCATGTGTGGACATCACGATAGCGTTTACGTCACGGCGCTTCGCTTCATCCAGGATGACCACCGCAGGCTCGCCAATCTCGACGACTGTTTCTACATGTAGCCCGGTTTGGCGCAGCGGCTTTGCGACTTGCTCCAGGTATTCATAAGCGGCGGTTTTTAATTCGCTGATGTATTCGTCAAAGTTGCCCGGCGTTGCGACCGTCGGCACTTCATACAGGCTGTAGATGCCCGGTTCCGGCACATCCACAATGCTCAATAAGGTCAGCGTACCGGATGGGGCGACGATTTTACGGGCATACGGTAACGCCGATTCTGCCAATTCTGAGCCGTCAAGTGTAATCAAAACATTCTTTAACATGGTTTTGTTCGCCTTCCGATAATCTATTTGCTAACAGCATAACACCTATGCGCTGTTTGCCGTACTGCATAACGTCGTGGATTTTCACGCGGGTTGTCATGGGTACTTGCTGCTAAAATACCCAAAGCGCATCAGCTATCAACACAAGAACGACAATTGGCCGACGCGCCGAAATGCTGACCTGCTGAAATGCTGAAATATGCCTGTTGATATCATCCTGACGCACGAAAACGCCGACTTCGACGCCATCGCTTCCATGCTGGCGGCCTATAAGCTGAACGACCACGCATGGCCTGTACTGCCCAAGCGCCAACACCGCCGCGTGCGTGAATTTCTGGCATTGTATCGAAACGGCCTGCCCTTCATAGATTGGCGTGACGCCAAACCGGACGCCGTGCGCCATATCACGCTGACCGACACGCAAGCGCTGCCTTCTATACGTGGCGCAAAGCCCGATACACCTGTAACCATCATCGAGCATCACCCGCAAGAGCGCCCCATGCGACCCCATGAGGCATGGCAGGGTGAGGACATCGGCGCAGTAACAACGGTCCTGGTTGAGCGCTTACGAGCGCAGAAAATCGCGCTCACATCGCTAGAGGCGACGTTGATGGCGCTCGGCATCTACACAGATACAGGGATGCTGACCTATGGCGGCACAACACCCCGCGATGCGCTGGCGGTGGCGTGGCTGCTGGAGCAGGGCGCGGTGCTGGATACCATCCGGCGCTTTACATCACTGCCCCTGAACCCACAGCAGCAGGATTTGCTAGAAGTGTTGCTCGATAACACCGAAACGCGCAGCCTTCAGGGTTACGAGGTGACGATTGCCACAGCCGATTTTGACGCGGAAATCCAGTTGAACACTGTCGCGCAGCAGCTTAGCAACGTGCTGAATACGGTGGCGGTGTGTGTGCTGGTGCAGTTGCCGCGTTCGCTGAATCTGATCTGCCGCAGCGCTGATGACGCGGTTGACGTGGGTGCCATCGCGCAGTTGTTCGGCGGTGGTGGGCATCCGCGTGCAGCCGCCGCCACCATCCGCGACCAAACAGCAGACGACGTGAAGCAACGCATCTGGGCACATTTGACTGAGCACGTGCAGCCCGCCGTCCGCATCTCGGATTTGATGTCTTATGGTGTGCGCACCGTGCAGGCCGACGAGCGCATTACGGACATCATCACGCATCTGCGGCGCATCGGGCACGAGGGCTTCCCGGTGCTGGATGCGGCACACGATGACGCGCTGGTGGGCCTGCTGACCTTGCGTGATGCCGACCGCACGCTAGAGCACGGCCTGAAGCGTGCGACTGTGCGCGAGGTGATGCGTGCTGGGGCTGTGTCGGTCTCGCCGGATGATGCGGTGTCGGCGCTGGAGCAGGCGATGGTGCGCAGCGGTTGGGGGCAAATCCCGGTGGTGCAAAACGGCAAGCTGATCGGCATTGTGACGCGCACGGATTTAATCACGCATTGGGCACGCACGCATCCATCGGTGGACGTAGCCGAACCGCCGAATTTGCAGCGCGAGACGACGGTTAACGTGCTGGGTGAGGCCAGCGCCGCGCTGATTGATCTGGTGGCACAACATGCACAGCAACAAGGCATCACGCTCTATCTGGTCGGCGGCGTCGTGCGGGATTTGCTGCTAACGCGCCCGAACTTCGATATTGATTTCGTGGTCGAAGGTGACGCCATCCAGTTCGCCCAAGCGCTGATCCAGCGTTACGGTGGCGGCGAACACAGCTATCGACCATTCGGCACGGCCAAATGGCAGCTTGCAGGCGCAGCTTTGGGCCTGGATATGGCACAATTGCCGCAACACATAGATTTTGCCAGCGCCCGCAACGAATTCTACGAGCATCCGACTGCGCTGCCGACTGTCTATAACAGCAGCATCAAGCTGGACCTGGGGCGGCGCGATTTCACGATCAATACGCTGGCCGTGCAACTCAGTCCGTCAGGCGCACAGGGCCGTGTGCTGGATTTTTACGGCGGCCTGACGGACCTGGATGAGCGCCTGATCCGCGTGTTGCACAGCTTGAGCTTTGTCGATGACCCGACGCGCATTTTGCGGGCGGTGCGCTTCTCGGAGCGTTTGCAATTCAGCATCGAAGCCCGCACCAACGAACTGATTCAGTCGGCGCTGCCGATGCTGCGGCGCATCACGGGCGAACGGCTGCGCAATGAGCTAACGCTGTTGCTGAGAGAACAGTATGCAGCACGCGGGATGCTCAAGCTACAGGCCAGCGGCGTACTCGCAAGCATCCACCCGGCTTTTCGTGCGGATGAACGCATCCGCGACTACTTTCAACGTGCTGACGCACAAGCAGCAGAGCCGGATTTCTATTGGCATCTGCTGCTGGCGCACCACACACCGGATGAGGTGGCGGCCATCGGTGAGCGCCTGCTATTCAGCCAGAGGAAGATCGACGCCATGCAGGATACAGCGCGTTTGGTGGCGCAGGCCGCTGACTTGACGCAGGCGAAACCGTCCGAGGTCGTCAGGCAGTTGGATCAGCTTGATGAAGCCGCATTTGCACCGGCACAGATCATCGTGCATAATCCCACCTTCACGCAGCAGGTGCAGCGCTATCAAACGCATTGGCGTGAGTTGCAACCCATTACAAACGGACATACACTGCGGGAAATGGGCCTCACGCCCGGTCCACAATATCGCGTAATCCTGGAAGCATTGCGGGATGCCTGGTTAGATGAGCACATCCAGAACGCCGAAGACGAACGCGCCCTCTTACAAACCTTGATAGCTAAAGTGTATGGCGATGACAGCACATGACCGCGATAACGAGCAGCATCACAACAAGAAAAACTCAGAACAGGCCACGCTACAATTCAATGTCAACCTGACCATCGGCATCCGGCAAGCGACGAAAGACGACATCAAGCTGCTAGAGTGGAATGGGCAGTACAAGCACTATCGCAATTTGTTTCGCCGTTCTTTTAAGGAGCAGGTCCAGGGTCGGCGCTATTTGCTGGTTGCGGATCATAACGGTTATCCGGTGGGGCGGCTGTTCGTGCAGTTCAAAGGCCGCAACCGTGCCATGTCCGATGGGGCCATACGCGGCTACCTGTATTCGTTCCGCGTGTTGGATGGCTTGCAGGGCTGTGGCGTCGGTACGCGCTTGATCCATGCGGCGGAAGATGTCTTGCTTGCGCAGCAGTTCCAGGTGGCGACGATTGCCGTTGTAAAGGATAACGCTGGGGCGCTGCGGTTGTATCGGCGGCATGGCTACGAAGTGTTTGATGAGGACGACGGCAAGTGGCATTATCATGACCATCGCGGGCGCATACAACACGTGTATGAGCCTGCATGGTTGCTGGCGAAGGTGTTGGTTTGACGTTGGTGTGCTGATGTTATCACAGATATTTTTACGCTTGAGTGCTGTGTGTGGGCTGCTGTGTGTGGGTGTCCTGGTGCTGGTGATGGCGATGGGCACGCTTTTCCCGGCGCAGCAGGTGATTTATCAATCCAACCGCGATAATCATTCGTACCTGTACATTCTGGATATGGAACGCGGGGTCGAATTACCGTTTCGCACCGATGGCCGCATCTACGTCGGCAGCGAATGGTCGCCGGATGGTCAGTGGCTTGTTACGGCAGTGCGCGATGAATTCGGGCAATTAAGCCTGTGGCTGCTGGACGCCAACGGGCGACATCTGCGCCCTATCGAGGGCCTGCCAGCGAATAGCTACTTACCGCGCTGGTCGCCGGATGCTGAGCAGATCGCCTTTGTCTCTGATGCGGATGGCGATTACGAGATTTACAGCATATCGCTGGCGACAGGCGAGGTACAGCAATTGACGCACAACGACGCCACCGACGAGCACCCGACATATTCACCGGACGGCCAGCAGATTGCCTTTATCTCTCGGCAAGGCGCAGAGGGCTTCCAGGATATGTATCTGATGGACGCAGACGGCAGCAATCAACGCGCATTGACCAGCGACCGGGCACAGGATGCGATCCCAAGCTGGTCGGCGGATGGCCAAACGTTGTTGTGGTTTTCGGAGCGCGCACCGGGCAACCCCTGCATCTACGAGCGCCCGCAACGGCGTCAAAGCTGCTTCGGGCATGGCGACATTTTCACGATGCATCTGGCCAGTGGCGAAGTCCGACGCTTAACACAGCGCACAGGCTTCTACTGGGCACCGCGTTACCTGCCGGATGGCGAGACGGTGCTGCTGGCGTCGGCCTTTCAGCGTGGGGCGCACAGCGTCCGCAGCATCTACACGCTATCCGCAGCAGGCAGGCTGACGCGCCTCACAGGTGAGCAGGGCCACGAGAACTTTCCATCGTGGCGACCACGCACCTAGTTAATACAATTCGCCCCATTCGCGGGTGTAGCTGGTCATGGTTTCTACGCCGTCGGCGGTAATCACCACATCGTCCTCGATGCGCACACCGCCGATGCCCTCGATATAGACGCCCGGCTCAACCGTAAAGACCATGCCCGGTTCAAGCAACATCGCCACACCAGATGCGATCTGCGGCAATTCATGGACCGCGAGGCCCAGCCCGTGCCCGGTGCGATGCGTGAAATATTCGCCATAGCCTGCTGCTGTGATGGCATCCCGCGCCGCCTTGTCAATTTCACCGCAGGGGATGCCAGGACGCGCCACAGCACGGGCGGCTTCGTTTGCGCGATACACTGCATCGTACATTTTGCGCAGTTCGTCGCGGTGCTCGCCGCCATCACCGAAGACGAAGGTGCGGGTGATGTCTGCTGGGTAACTGTGCTTGATGCCGCCGAAGTCGATCAGCAGCAGGTCGTTCTCACGCAGCGTCAATTCACCGGGGTGGCTGTGCGGCGCTGCGCTGTGGTCCCCGCGTTGCACCGCAGGCCCAAAGGCACGGCCTTCGCTGCCCTCTTTTGCTAGCGCATCGCTCAGCAGGGCGGCAATCTGCAATTCACTCATACCGACCTGTACCTGTTGCATGGTGCGTCGCAGCGCCGTCTCGCTCAGGCGGATGGCTGCCCGTAGCGCGTCGAGTTCGCTTTCGCTCTTGGTGGCACGAATCCGCAGCAAATCCGCCCCCACATCCCGACGCTGGCCCAGGTCGTAACCGGCGTCACCCAGCGCAAACCACTCAAAAACGCGCATCGTCTGGCCATCCACGCCCAGGCGCTTACCCTGCAAGCTGCTAACCGCCTGTTTGAACGCCTCGGCATAGCCGTTTTCATCGTGCCAAACGAATTTCTGTGCATTCAGGTCGCTACGCTGGTTTAACGGCAGCACTTCAAGGCTGGGGATGATGACGGATAGCCCCCGTGCCGCGATGAAAGCAATCAGCGGGCGCTCCGAACGATGGTAGCGCAAGCCAGTGAAGTATTGCAGGTTCTCACCCGGCACCAGCGCGACCACATCCGCGTCAACGGTTGCCAGCAATTTTTCCATGCGTGCTTGATAATCTGTGGTCATGATAGGCCCTTTATTGATTGTCGTGATAGGCAGTTATGGCGTCCAGCGGGCATCCTTCAGGGTGTCCGCCATCACCGATTTTCACCATCCGCGTTTTCCTGTGGTTCTACCTCACCTGGCGTTGCTGCCGCTTGATCTGCCTGCGCTGGCGCTGTATCGCTGGCTGCCTGGCTGGTCATGGTGATCTTACCGTCGATAAATGCGCCCTCTTCGGTGGTCAGGGCTTTGGCGCGGATGTCACCCCACACGCGCCCGGTACGCAATATCTGCACTTTGTTGCCAGACACGTTGCCACGCACCGCCCCTGCGATGGATATGTTGCCGGCGTCGATGTCAGCGTTGATCTTCGCTGTTTCACCGACCAGCACATTGCCGCCTATATCCAGTGTGCCGCTCAAGGTGCCGTCTAAGCGCACATTGCCCTGACTGCTGAGCGTGCCCTCTAGCACAGTGCTGGCACCGAGCACCGTCTCAAAGCCGATGGGCTGTGCGGGTAGGCTGCGCTGTGATGTTGTGGTGCGCGCATCGTCGTTTGCGGGGTCAGGGTCTTGCTGACGCCGATTGCTAAAAAATGACATAGGGACCTCGATGCAAAAAACTGGTTGCGCTGAGCATAAACCTGATGCGAAAAGCCAAGAGCAACACAGGTTAAATTGAACACATTTGATATAATAACTGATGTGTTGGACGGCTTGCAATCAATCGTGGCTCTTTCATTTACCGGATTGCGCATCATGATGCCCTGATGGTTATACATTTTAAAGCCTATTTAACCTGCCCCGTATACTATGTGGTGAGGATATGCAGTGAAGAATGGAAAACTAGACGCGCTCAAACACTAAGAAAAACAGAAAAAATAAGGAAATAGAGAAATAAAAAATAAAAAACAGAGAATAGAAAATAAAAAACAGAGAATAAAATAGAAAAGGAAAGAAAAATGGTACGCGACAAACTGCCTGTGCAGACAAATATCACCAACTACCACGTGCAATACATGGACATCACCAGCCAGTATTGGGACCCCAGTTCGGCGGCCTATGCGGGTGGTGATAACCTGATTACAGCCCTATCCAACGGCTTTGATGTCGAAAAGTGCACCATGCGCCGCCACACTTACGCCCCATCACGCTTTGTTGACATCTACGAATTTCATTTGATACGTGACGGTGAAGCGTTCACGATGCCTGTGCTCAATAATCCCTACATTCAGCGCTTCATCACAGAAAATAACATCCGAGTTGAAGGCGCGTAGTAAGCGCTGTTTCTGCGCTGCTACCACACGATGATAGGCCGATTAAAATCGAACTTATTGCGGCTTGCTGGGTAGAAAGTACATGGCCAACTGCCGCTCTTTGCGTATGACATCATGCGGACTCATGATAGGCTCTGGCAGTGTGAAATATTTACCCAGGAGCGCAATCGTCGCGCTGTCGGTTGGGTCTACGAGAAAGGCTTGATTGCGCTGTCGTCCCAGGTCGCGCAGGTAATCCGCCTTTAACTCGTGGGCGTACATGACGTAGAAATTTATGTCCCCCGGCTCATGCCGACCAAAGTACAGCAAGAAGGGGCCGAGGCGGTGCAAATCCCATAAGCCAGGGCTGATGATATGTGCGTCGGTCTTGGGCGGTAGCCCGACAATGCGCAGCATCGCATCGTCAAAATCCCTGACCTGAACACCGCGATCAACGGTCCTTGCCGCGTTGTAAACGTCCAGCATTGGCAAGAACGTATGCTGATAAAACCAGAAACTCGACGTTACGAGGCTGGCGACCAGCACAACATAGCCCCAACGCATCATCGGCCAGCGCTTGGTAAGGGGCGCTAGCAGTTGCCACGTGTACTGCAAGCCGATAGCCGTCACGATTACCATAGCTGGGAATACGACGACGTAGCGCGGTGAAATTGCATCGACAAGCCAGCCGACCAGCGTGCCCGTCATAACCCAGCCGAGCATGAGCACAGCCCCGGCATGGCGCAGGCGGGCGACACAGTGCGCCAAACCCAGGAAGAAGGGCGCAATCAACGCGGGTAGGATGAACGCTACATCGGCGTTGTAGTAGCCATCCCGCAGCGGCCAGTGAAAGTAAACGTAAAAAGCAACTTCGAGCTTTTCCAGCGCTGCTCGCAGGGGGTCTGGCGCTGTAAAGACGTTCTCTAAGACGTCGATCACGCTGGAACCGTGCAAACTATAGCGCGGGAATAGCGACAAATCTCGCATCAACCATGTGGCATACAACGGCATGACGATAATGGCAAACGTGAGGCCGAAAAGCACAAAATTTCGCGCCCCCGGCCAATGAAACTGCTTGCGTGGCAACGCCAGCGACACCCAGATCAGATAAGCAAGCATCAGCATCGTGTAAAAGAGGCGTCCACCCTCATAAAAGTAGTGTGTGAGGCCCAGGAACGCCCCTGCCAGCACAAAGTTAGCCTGTGAACGGTTGCGCAGGCCATACACCAAGAACAAAAATGCCAGCACGCCGAACGTCGGGTCTATGATGTTGTTGAGTCCGATACGGCTGAACTGGATGTGAACGGGCAATGTCGCCAGCAACACGGCAGCAATGTCGGCGGTGGGGCGGTTGAACAGGGCGCGTGCCAGATAATAGACGGCAACGACCTGCACCGTGCCAAATACAACGCTGGGCAAGCGAAGCGCAAACAAACCCGGCCCGAAAATTTGCGATGAGACGGTTTGCATGTAAGGATAAAGCCACGTAAAAGCCGCCGTGCCGCTGTGCGGTGTCAGAATGGCCTTGTGACCATCATGTAACATCGCCCCGACAGCCCGCATAAAATGGACTTCATCTATCAGGTGCGGCAAGCCCTCGTACAGCATGTAGACACGCACAAAGAACGCCAGCAACGTCAACAGCACCACAGGCAGGATGCGCCGTGTTGGGCGCAGATGCCGTCGCCAGCCACGCCAGCGCAGACCAGCCAGCGCCCAGGTGACGCTGATGACCCCGGCCACGAAAGCCCAGAATTGGATATGGTGCGACAAGGCCGCTGCATTGTCAGGATCGTACACGTTGATACACAGCACGAATATCAGCAAGGCGATGCCGACAATAAGCGGGACGTAGGCGATGCGGCGCGGCGCTCGTGCATCGGCAAGCGCATGGTGCCCTTCCCTGAATTGATCGGCTCGCGGGTGCAGCAGCAAGGCACCCCACAGCAGCACAGCCGCCACAAATGCCCAGGCCAGCCCGTTGCGTGCGGCAGTGAGGGCATAGTGGCCGTCGTTAGGGGCCAGCAGCGGTGCCGCGTGCAGAATGCAAATGCTGCTGGCGCATACCAGGGTGTAACGCAACCAACGCTGCACAGGCTTCGCCATATGCACTGGCCAACTCAGCTTGAGCTTGAGCTTCGAGGATGGCCGCAGGAGGCTCACCACCAACGCTAGCACGCTCGTCACGATGAACGAGATTGTATTCAAAGGACGCGGCAACAGTAGAAGACCGACGGTTAAAGCGATGAGCAGAAGCGTGAACCACAAGTAGCGCCATAGTGAACGCTGCTTCATAAACGATTTCCTAAAGGACCATACGGCAATTAATCCAGGTCGATTATAGGGAAAGACCTACAGTTTTGTGGCGAAACCCAAACGGGCCAACCCACGCCGAGGTTGACCCGCTTGCACATGTTTGGGTACGGAGAGACTTGAACTCCCAACCTCACGGATGTGAACCGTGCGCTCTGGCCAGTTGAGCTACGCACCCTGTTTTTACCTTGATATGACCTTAAATATAGCAGCAAGTCCGTTAAAATCAAGCCCTATGCAGATTCGTTTATGCACATGTTTGTGATGAGGCGGTGTGATGCGCTGGTTGATGCTGTTATTGTGTAGCCTTTGTTTGTCCGCTTGTTCTACGGAGCTTGCGCTGGATAGTGACCCCGCCAACACAGGCGATGGATGGGAAAATCTGGCCGTAGGGCTGGATCAACGTGTACTGCGGCCACCCGGCGAAGTGCTGACCTCGTTCCGCACGCTACGCATCGACCCAACCCATTACAGCTTTCGGGCACATTATCGCCCCGATGCACCACGAACCCTGAGCGCATGGCGTGATGTGTTGCCGGGTGCAGTCGCCATCGTGAACGCGAACTTTTTTGATGTGGATAACCGTGTGGTGGGCCTGCTAGTCAGCGATGCTGTCGCATACGGTGACAGCTTCAGCGGGCGCGGCGGCACCTTCGCTGTGCAACCAGACGGCAGCGTGCGCGTGTGGGTCAATGCACTAGAGCCGTATCGCGGCCAACCGCTGCAACAGGCCGTACAAGCCTTCCCGATGCTGGTGGCCAATGGCACGCAATACAACAATAACCGACGGCAAACGGCACGCTCACGCCGCACGGTGATTGCACAGGATGAGCAGGGGCGTATTCTGCTGATGGCCACACCCGGCTTCGGCATGGGCTTGTTTGCGCTCAGCGCATATCTGCCGACAACCGATCTTGGCATTGTGGACGCATTCGCGCTCGATGGTGGCGGCTCTACGATGATGTATATTGGCCCGGCGGATTACAGGCTCAGTTCGCTGGACGCAGTGCCGTCGGTCCTTGCGGTATACCCCCGCAACACCTAAAAATCGCGCTTCTTTGCGCTGGACGCGCAGGAGCCACCCCGGACAGGTCAGTGCCCTGTCCCTACAGGGTCGCAATCATTCACAACACTAGATCATGACTGATGGCGGTGCAGGTAGTGGCGGCGGTGGATTCAGCAGGTTTACGATGGCAGGCAGCAGCAAATACGCCGTGAGGAAGGCCAGCACAGCGAGCAGCAGCAGCAACGGTATCAAGCGTAGCCACATCCAGCGTGAGCGCAACACCAGCGGCAGGTCGTCATCTACAGCGTGTTCTGCTGCAATGGCGTCGGTGTTGTCGTCGGGGTGCTGTGCTGGGTTTTCGGCCATAGTGTGTGCTCTGTTGGGCTATGCAAAAGCAAGCCCGTTAACCTGAAAGCTGCATAAAAGGACGCCCACAATAGGCGTCCTTCACGATATAGCTATGTTTGTTTCAACAACTTGAAGCGCCTTACTGCACATCCGCTGTTTTGATGATGCCCTCGGTGGTGCCGCGCCGGATGGCGAGCTTGACTTCACCGATAGCGCGTGTGACCTGAATGTCACGCGGGCAGGCGGGGGTGCAGTTGTAGATCGTGCGGCAGCGCCAAACGCCGTTCGGCTCTGCGAGAATGTTCAGGCGTTCTTCCGTCGCGTTGTCACGTGTATCGAAGATGAAGCGGTGCGCCTGCACGATGGCCGCCGGGCCGACGTATTTGCCATTCGCCCAGAAGCTAGGGCAGGATGTGGTGCAGGCCGCGCAGAGGATGCACTTGGTTGTGTCATCGAACTTTTCGCGGTCAGCCTGCGTCTGGAAGCGCTCACGCCCGTCTTCTGGCACGGCGTCATCGTTCACGAAATAGGGCATCACGGCTTTGTAATGGTCGAAGAACGGCTCCATGTCTACGATCAAATCTTTCAGCACAGGCAAGCCCAGAATTGGCTCGACGGTGATTTCGTCGCCGACATCCTGAACCAGCACTTTGCAAGCCAGTGCGTTCACGCCGTTGATGCGCACAGCGTCACTGCCACAGACACCGTGCGCACAGGACCGACGCAGCGAAAGCGTGCCGTCCTGTTCCCATTTGATGCGGTGCAACATCTCTAGCAAGCGGTCGGTGCCCTCTACCCCGCTTAGCTTGAAGCTCTCCCAGTATGGTTTTTCGCGCCCTGGGATTTCTGGGTTCTGGCGCTTGATATGGATGGTAATATCCATCTTTTACAATCACCCCTTAAGTCATGCTTTGAAATTTCGATTTCATTGGAGACCAAAACGCAGGGGCATAGCGTGCTATGCCCTGGGACCAGCACGCCGGACCCCTACAACCATGAATCATGGTGTTTTTCGGTTCAATCTCACAAACGTCAACAGGACCTAGTAAACCCGTTCCTTCGGGTAGAAGCGGTCGTCTTTCTC
>DAOTTW010000285.1:0-8483 GCA_034437615.1 Anaerolineae bacterium
TTGAGCATCGGCAGCGCCATTCAGGACATCAAAGCGGGCGATCATGTGCACACGCATAACGTCGAGAGCAATCGCGGACGTGGCGACAAATACGCAGCAGACGCGGGTGCCAGGGTCGCGGCAGAGTAAAATATAGTCAGCCAGTCAGCAAAAAGCAGCGGATTGCGACTTATGAGAGACTTCAGGGATTTGAAGGTGTGGCATAAAGCGCATAATCTGACGTTAGCCATTTCCAGCTAAAAAACAAGTCAATGCGGCTGACGCCGCTCGGACACCCAGAAGGGTGTCCCTACAGGGCATCGTTCGTAGGGACACGGCTTGCCGTGTCCGCAAACCGCGTCAATTATTTTGTTGGGATAGCCTTAGCCATTTACCGAGAGGCCAAGGGGTTTCCATCAGACGAGCGTTATGGCCTAACGAGTCAGATACGGCGTGCTGCATCATCAATCCCTGCCAACATTGCTGAGGGCTGTGGACGTGATACCGAAGCAGACCTTGCTCGCTTCATGCAGATTGCAATGGGGTTGGCTAGTGAGCTAGAGTATCACCTGTTGCTTTCAAAGGATTTAGCGCTGTTGGATGATGTCATTTATAGCACGCTTCATCGTGATACTGTTGAAATTAAGCGGATGCTTGCACCGTTTATCAACAAGCTGCGCAAACGCTGACCCGCTGACCCGCTAACCTGAAACCATGTAAGCACAATATACTGTAACCAAATGGAGCAAACATCATGACTGAATTTATGGGATATGTACGCCCGGATGGGCAAGTTGGGGTTCGTAATCATCTGCTGATTCTATCCGGCACCGTGTACGCCAACGGCGTCGTAGAGCGCGTGGCCGACGCCATCTATGGCGCTGTGCCGATCACACATGCCAATGGCCGCTGCCAGGTCGCGCCGGACCTGCGCGTGACGCGCCGCTTCTTATCCGGCACAGCCGCTAACCCGAACGTCGCCGCCGTCATCATCATCGACCACTTCAAAGAGCAGGGCATGACCGCCGAGGACATCGCAGCCGACATTGCCGGCACGGGCAAGCTAATCGCCACCGTCAACATTCGCGGCGAGGGCGGCTTCATCAATGCCATGCAGAAGGGCATCCGCTACGCGCAGGATTTCGCACGCCAGATCAGCATGTACAACCGTGAACCGGTGCCCATCTCGAAGCTGCTGTTCGCCACCGAATGCGGCACCTCCGATACGACCAGCGGCCTTGCCAGCAACCCCGCCAACGGCGTCGCCGCCGAGATGGTGATCGCTGAGGGTGGCCGTTCGCTGATGGCCGAATGCACCGAATGGATGGGCTGTGAGGACTGGTTGACAGCCCGCGCCGCAACGCCAGAAGTGGCGCAGCAGATTGTGGCAGGCGTGCAGCACATGGAACAGCGTGCCCTTGCTAGCGGTGAGGACATTCGCGGCAGTCAGCCCACAGGTGATAATATGGCGGGTGGCCTGACGACCATCGAGGAAAAATCTATGGGTGCGTGCAAGAAGCTCGGCAACAGCCCGATTGTCGAATATCTGGAAATCGCTGAGCGCCCCACCAGGCAGGACGCAGGCAATTATGTGATGTATGGCCCCGGCATGGGCGCTGAAAGCATCAGCAGCATGGCCGCAGCAGGTGCGCAGCTACTTACCTTCTGCACGGGTGGCGGCCACACCAGCAACCATCCCATCATGCCCACCATCAAGGTCACGGGCAACCGCAATTCGTTTGAACTGATGAAAGACACGGTGGATGTGGATGTCAGCGGCATTTTCACCGATGAAATCACGCTGGATGAAGCAGGCCGCATCGTCTTTGATGAGGCGCTGCGCGTCAGCAACGGCTACCTGACCAAGAGTGAAGCCCTGAAGGACAACAACAGCTTCGCCATTCACCGCGTCGGGCCAAGCATCTAACGTAGCGCTTGCGGTTCACAGCGCATTTGTAGGGGCGCAATGCATTGCGCCCAGGGCGCAGCACGCTGCGCCCCTACCGTTATCCGTTTGCCTGCTGCTGTTCCTTCTCCGCTAATTGCGCACGTAACTTGCTGGTGCGGCTGTAGATGTAATAGGCGATGCCACCAGCGATAGCGCCCACCGCCAACGCTGCCAGCCAGTGAATCACAAAGAGATTGATAATCGCCAGCACCACCAGAATACCCACCGCGACATACAACCGGCTCAATTGCTGGATGATGTCGTGCAGCCCGTCAATATCGCGTTGCAGGTCGGTATTGCTGTTCTGGCTGGTCTGTGTGTTATCACTCATTATCTGGTATATCCCCCATAATAGTTTGTTATTGTTTTGCAGCGTATCAACTGTAGGGGCTTGATGTAAAGCCCTTACAAATGACGCTGCACCTTACCTCTCACGTTCTGATGAACCACCGAAGAGCCGCGTAAACAGCGCCCCGATGAAATCAAGGCCGGCACGTAGCTGCTCCGCTAAACGGCTGGCGGCATTAATGATACCCCGTAATGCGGGCACGTCATCGGCCAATTCTTGCAAAAAGGTGCGCGTGACGTAAATCGGCGCGGGTTCGGTGGCGGGTTCATCCACACGCGGATGCCCCTTGCCGAGAAAGGCACGCCAGACCGCCGCCGATGTCTGCCCGCTGATGATGTCGTCGGCCTCTACCAGCCGATGTGCCGTCAGCATGAACAGCGAGCGCTTCGCATCACGAGAGATGCGCCCGAAGATGGCCTCATACAGCGTGCTCAGCCAGTATCGGCCATCCGGCGTATGCTCACGGGTATTATCCACGCCCACCGCAGGCACAGCGTCCGCGATGGCTTGCGGCGACCAACGCGCAATCTCTTTGCGCAGCCGCTTGCCGCGTTCATGCAGATACTCGTCGTATTCGTCCGCGTCCACCTGATCCGCGTGCGTAAAGACGATGATCGCCCGCGCCCAGATGCCATCCCCGAAGGCGCGTGTAATCAACTGAATGCCGCGCATCTCGTCGCTGCTGACGCGGGTCTCGTCTAATCTGGTGACGAACATCATGCAGTCCACATAATCCACCGTATCTATGATATGCTGCAAATAGGCTAGGTCGTTGCCGCTTTCGGGCAGGTCATCGCACAGCCCCGGCGTATCATAGACGACGTAGGGCACATCGTTAATCCGCGATTCAAACGGCGTCACCTCCAGCGTGGTCGCATCAAAGCGCCCAATTTCCGCGACGTTTTCACCCATCAGGCGGTTAATCGTGCTGGATTTGCCCATGCCCGTGCGCCCCACCATCAGCAACGAAAAGCGCTGCTCAGCAGAGGCTTGCTTCAGCGCTTCGATCTCGGCGGGGTCCACCTGAGACATGGCTTCGTCTAGCGCGGCGTTCAGGTCGGCCTCGTTGAGTGTACTGGCGTCGTTTTGCGGTTGATCGGTCATGGCTGGCCTTTCTGCATTATTTTAATATTTCGATCTGTTTGATCTCGATATGCTCGTAGGGACACGGCTTGCCGTGTCCGCCGTCTGCTGAGTCCTAGTCACGGTACGGGTTCGGGAATAGCGTGTTCTGCCCAGGCCACTGCGCCGGAAAGTATACACATCCGGCCTGATTATCGAGTGCCAGCGCGTACAGGTCGCTGCTATTGGCATCGCCTGCATAGGCGCGGATTTCATCGCGCAAGCGTGACAGGCGGCCATCGAAGCGGCTCACAAGCTGCACCTGCTCGATCTTATCCGCGTGCGTGAGTAACAGCACAGCCCGCCGCCACACGGACGGCCCGAACGCCTCTGTAATCAGTTTGATGCTGCGCTTTTCGTCGGCGTCTACGCGGTTATCGTTCAGGCGCGTGACGTACAGCAGCCGATTGAACGCGGTCACGTCCTGCCACACCTCCGCCAGATATTGCAGATCGCGCTGTTCTTCTGGCAGGTCGTCGGCTAGCCCCGGCGTGTCGATCAATTTGAGCGGACGCTGCCCTAATTGTAACGGATAAACCGAAACGTGCTGCGTCGTGCGGTCAAAGCGGCCTGTTTCGGCGGCTTGTGCCTGTAGCAGCGTGTTCGCCGTGCTGGATTTGCCCGTGCCCGTGACGCCCATCAGCAGCAAACGCACCTCAGAGCGCGGCGGCGCATCCAACACATAGCGCAATTCATAGCCTGCTGTGTCGCCTGTGCTGCCTGCGTTGCGGCGCACATGCCACCAGTGTTCAGCGCGGTTCAGGCGGCCTTTCGCGTTGAACTGGGGCTTGACCAGCCAGTACAGCGCATCCTGCAACGTCTCGCTGCCGTGTAGCGTGCTACTTGGCACGTTGCTGGCAGGTTGGGTCAGCCAGCCAGCGCGCAACATGCGGACGAATTGATCGTATGGTATATTGCGGCGGTACGTCTTGCGCACGTATTGCCATAGGCCACTGACCAGCCATTCTTGATAGCGGTAGCCAGCTTCCAGCGGTGTATGCTCCAGCAAAGACGTAATTTGAGCGATGATGATGGCCTGCTGTGGGTCGGCTTGTGTGCTCTGTACGTGGCGTGTCGTCATAGGCTTGATTTTAGTTTGCGCGTGCGTCTGGGCGTTATGCTGCAATGATAAACGACTTGCTATTCATAGCCTAGTCTGAAAGCGTCAACGTAGGCTGTGTTACAATTTAAGCGTCCCTTTTTGGCAGCAAACGAGCATAGACCATGATGGAGCAGGGCGATATGTCAGCCTTACCTGTACATGAACACATCGAATCCGACTACCTGGCGTTTGAGCGCCGTTCGCAGACGAAACACGAGTTTTATCAGGGCCACATCTATGCGATGGCTGGCGCAAGTCGTGAACACGTTTTAATTTGCACGAACTTGCTGCGTCATTTATCCAATGAGCTAGATGACCAACCGTGTGAAGTCTACGGTAGCGATATGCGCGTGAAGGTCGCGCCGACCGGGTTAATTACGTACCCCGATGTCAGTATCGTTTGCGCCAAGCCGGATTTTCTGGATGGCGAATTCGATACCCTGTTAAATCCACAAGTGCTGATTGAGGTGCTATCGCCCTCGACGGCCAAATATGACCGCACGATTAAGCGCTGGCACTATACACAAATACCCAGTGTGCAGGATTACCTGATCGTGGCGCAGGATAAGCCACATGTGATCTTGCACACACGCAAGCCAAACGACCCAACCGATTGGGACGTATACACAGCAGAACACATGACAACAGCTATTGCCGTGCCGTCACTGCAACTATCGCTGATGCTAAACGACATGTACGCTAAAGTTGAACGAAAATAAACCTACATGATCGTAGGGACACGGCAAGCCGTGTCCGCCATCTGCTGAATCCGTTTTGATTTCTCCACCAGACCGCGAACACAGGAATGTGAAAGCCACACATGACAACCACACCCACCGAAACAACCGCTGCGCTTGACGACCTGCTCAACGACCTGATGCAGCCGCCGCGCATCCCACGAGCTACCTACAGACTACAATTCAACGCTGATTTCACATTTGCCGATGCGCAGGCATTGGTCGATTATCTCGATGCGCTTGGCATCAGCCATATCTACACGTCGCCGCTGTTCAAGCCGCGCACTGGCAGCACACACGGCTATGACATCGTTGATTACAACGAGTTCAACCCGGTGCTGGGGTCAGAGGCGGCCAGCGCAGCCGATGCCTTCAACGCGCTCAGCGCTGCACTGCGCGAGCGCGATATGGGCCTCATCCTGGATATTGTGCCGAACCACATGGGCGTAAACACCGAAAACGCCTGGTGGATGGATGTGCTTAAGCATGGCCCCGCGTCCGAGTATGCGCATTACTTCGATATTGACTGGCAACCACGCAACCGCGCACTCGATAACAAGGTGCTGCTGCCCATCTTGGGCGACCACTTCGGGCGCATCCTGGAAGCGGGCGAGCTACAGGTGGTCTACTGGCACGGTGATTTTTACGTGCATTACTACGAGCATCAGTTGCCGCTGTCGCCGGATAGCTACGGCCTGATCTTGCGCATGGTGCGCCGCTACCTGCTAGAGCACAACCAGCACGAACCCTGGGTCGAGATGAGCCTCTCCAGCGTGATTCACTCGCTGGATTATATGCCGCACTTCGCCAGGCTGGACGACGAAAGCCTGACGGTGCGCCGCCGTGAACAGACGATTGTGCGCTGGCGCTTGCTGGAATTGTTCGATAAGAGCGCAGCCTTTCGGGATGCACAGGCCGCCGCAATCGCAGAACTGAACGGCCATCCTGATGACCCCAGCAGCTACGACCCGCTAGACGACATCCTACAAGCGCAACCTTATCGGCTGTCATACTGGCGCGTGGCCACCGACGAAATTAACTATCGCCGCTTCTTCGACATCAACGACATGGCCGCTGTACGCATCGAAGCGCCCGATGTCTTTGCGGATACGCATCGGCTGGCCCTGCGCTTGATCGCAGAGGGCCGCGTGAACGGGCTGCGTGTGGATCATCCAGACGGCCTGTGGAACCCCGAAGGTTACTTCTGGGAGCTACAAGAGGCTTACCTGAGCGCGTGCATCGCGCATGAACTGGGTGCAGAAGCCGCCCGGCTCGCCCCTGTGCGGGATCGGCTGCATACGCTGCGCCAGACGCAACCGGAGCGCGCTGAATGGCCGCTGTATGTGCTGGTGGAGAAAATTTTATCCAGCACGGAGCCACTGCCCTACGATTGGGCGGTACACGGCACGACAGGCTATGACTTCATGTATGCGGTCAATAACCTGTTCGTGGATATGCAGCACGAGGACAGCATCAACACCCTGTACACGGATTTCATCGCTACCCCGCTGGCATTTGCTGAATTGATCGACTACACCAAGAAGCAGGTGATGTCGCAATCGCTGACCAGTGAGATTGAATCACGCGCCGCCGAGTTAGATCGCCTGGTAGAGCGCCACCGCCGCTATCAGGGCTTCACGCGCAACAGCATCGCCTACGGCCTGAGCGAGATTATCGCCGCGCTGCCCATCTACCGCACCTACATCAGCGGCCCCACCAACGTAGACGAGCGCGACCAGACTTACATCGAAGCCGCCGTCGAAGTGGCCAAAACACGCAACCCCATGACGCCCAACAGCGTCTTTGACTTCCTGCGCGATGTCCTGCTATTCCGTAATTGGCAGGACTTCGATGAGGACACCCGCGCCGATTTGCGCGAATTCGTCATGAAATTCCAGCAGATCACCGGGCCAGTCATGGCCAAAAGCGTCGAAGATACCGCCTTCTACATCTACAACCGCATGACCTCACTCAATGAGGTCGGTGGCCACCCGGAGCGCTTCGGCGCAAGCGTGCAGGATTTTCATGAGCATAACCAGCACAAAGCCTTTCCCTATGCCATGCTGAGCACCTCCACGCATGACACCAAACGCAGCGAAGATGTGCGGATGCGCATCAGCGTGCTAAGCGAAGTGCCGGACCAGTGGGCGCTGATGCTGACGCAGTGGGCGACCATCAACGAGGCGCTGAAAACCATCGTCAATGGGCAACCTGCGCCCACCGCCAACGACGAATACCTGCTGTATCAAACGCTGATCGGCAGCTATCCCTCCGTTGCGCTGGATGAGACCGAGATGCAGACGTATATCGAGCGCATCGAGGCTTACATGCTGAAGGCCATCAACGAGGCCAAGCAGAATAGCAACTGGGTCAACCCGAACGAAGCCTATGCGCAGGCCGTGCGCGATTTTGTGCGCTCTGTGCTGACGAACCCCGCCTTTCGTGATGCCTTCGAGCCGTTTCAGCGCTGGGTGGCGTATTTCGGGCGCTTCAATTCGCTCTCACAGACCTTGCTGAAGCTGACAGCGCGGGGCATACCGGATATTTACCAGGGCAACGAGCTATGGGATTTCAGCATGGTAGACCCCGACAACCGCCGCCCGGTGGATTTTGTGCGCCGCCACGCCATCCTGACGGACATCCAGCAGAACGAGCGCGGCAGCCGGCAGGATTTTGCATCCGCGCTGCTGGTGGACGCCGAAAATGGCGCGATCAAGCTGTATACCACCTATCGCACGCTGAGCTACCGCCGGCAGCACGAAGCGCTGTTCCGTGAGGGCGACTACATCCCATTGGCGGTGCATGGCGAACGATCCGAGCATGTGTGCGCCTTTATCCGCCAATATACCTGGGTGGACGAGGGCGCAGCGCCAGAGGCAGCCCAGACACAGGCCGCGCTTATCATGGTGCCGCGCTTGCCTGTCGGTTTGGTGGATGCAGAGAGCAAGCCGCCGCTTGGCCCGGATGTGTGGCGCGATACGCGGGTACTGCTGCCGGATAGCCTGCCGGATAAGCTGCGTAATATCTTCACGCATGAGACGCCACAGGTGAAAGCCCACGACGCAGCACGGGTGCTATACGTCGGGGATGTGCTGACGCTGTATCCGCTGGCGCTGCTGACGGCGCAGTAGCAATCATCAGCGCTATACGGCCTCACTCGGATGCTTGGCGGCAAGCTGTTCAGCCATGTCAGCGCGTCCGCTTTGCCGCAGGCGTTGCAGATAAGCAGGCAGTTCGCCGCGTGTG
>DAOTTW010000286.1:0-6095 GCA_034437615.1 Anaerolineae bacterium
ACTGGCTCTGCATGATGCCCAACAGGCCTACGACACTATCATGAAGAACTTCCCGTTGTAACGAAATTCCAACCAAGTGGCGGCTGGTGACACGGATGCTTCTGGTAACCCGTTTCGGACCATTGGATCATATTGTACACCTACACAGACAATGTAAAAGTTTAACGTGAAAGCATCTAAGTGGTTCTTGGTAGTCAATTAATGGGAATATAACAGTAGCATTCTAACCTTGGCTCTGTTTCAGGGTGACTTAACGGTTGCCCCGGACTAACGCCAAAAGATTCAGCTATCAGGAGAGTCGCAGTATCATGAAACGTACCTTTCTTGCCGCAGTTGTCTTGCTCGCACTGAGCATTTCCGCCGTTGTCGCCCAAGAAGAAGAACGCATCGAGATTGAGTTCTACCATGCTATGGGCTGGGTGAACTGGTTGACCGACGTCTTCGAGCCTGCCTTCGAAGAAGCCTTCCCGCAGTACGATCTGGTCCAGAACATCCCCGGTGGTTACACCGACGTGATCGAACTGAATGCTCTGGCGCAGGAACAAGGCAACCCGCCCGCGCTCGTGCAGGTCTACGAAGCTGGTACGCAGGAAATGCGTGACAGCGGCTACTTCAAGCCGATCTTCGAAGCCGTTGAGGGTCTGGACGAAGTCAATGGCCTGGCAATCAACCTGGATGACATCTTCGAGCCAGTCGGTTCCTACTACCAGGTAGACGGCCAGTACTATTCCATGCCGTTCAACACCTCGACACCGATCATCTACGCCAACATGGACCTGTTGGTCGAAGCCGGCATTGCCGCCGACACAGCCGACCGCGACAGCATTCCAGAGACCTGGGCCGAAGTTGACGCGGCTTGTGAAGCCATCGCAGCCAACACCGAAGCCGACTGCATCACCTGGGGCTTTGGCGATAGCTGGATTTACGAGCAGACGATGGGCCAAATGGGCCAACTGCTGGCGAACAACGACAATGGCCGCAGCGGTCGCGCCACCGAATGGCTGGTCAACAGCGAACTGTCCGTAGACTATGTGACCTGGTGGCAGAACCTGGCTCAGAACGGTCACTTCGTTCAGTACGCCAGCGGCGACGATAGCAACGCCGCCTGGGCCAACAGTGAACTGGCCTTCCAGATCGGCTCCAGCGCTGGTGCTGCCAGCCGCATCGCGACAGCAGGCGACAACTTCACCGTGCTGGCTGGTCGTATGCCCTACAACCAGGACGTGCCCTACGTTGGCAACCTCATCGGTGGCGCTACCATCTATCTGACTGATGGTCTGGACCCCGAAGTTGAACAAGGTGCGCTGACGGTGCTGGCCTACCTGCTGACTGCGGAAAACGCTGCGGGCTGGCATCAGTCGACCGGCTACGTTCCCATCAACCGCGCTGGCTATGGATTCCTGGAAGAAGAAGGCTGGTTCGAAGAAAACCCCGTCTTCACCGTCGCGAACGAGCAATTCGACGCTGTGACCGTGACCCCGGCCAGCACTGGCGTCCTGGCTGGTACCTTCATCCAGACCCGCCGCCTGCTGAGCGAAGGCTTCTCGAAAATCCTCGATGGCGCTGATCCTCAGGCAACTATGGACCGCGTTAAGGCCGAAGCCGACTTGCTGCTGGAAGAATACAACCTGCTGGTCGTCGGCGAATAAGACCGTTACGACATTCCGGCACCTGGATAAGCAAATGGTCCTCGGCCTGTAAGAACGCAAACGTAGGGACACCCTTTTTGGGTGTCCGTCCCTGCGTTAACCGCCTACCCTAGCCGACCATGCCATGATCCAGGTGTTGCCTTTTCTTCGTTCTGAGCTAGAGGTGACCCACCCGTGACCCCCATAACCCTCACGATCATCGTAACCCTGATCAGCGCAGCGCTTGTGGGTGCCTTGCACGCACGCAACCGCCGGAACTTATCCATTGGCTTGGCGCTTGGTGCGCTAGCAGGCCTGTTGAGCACGCAGCTTTCCATGATTCCGCTGCAATATTGTGTATTGGACCCCGAAAACCACATGTTCTTCGAGGTAAGCTTCTTCGGGCAAACCACAACCGTGAACGCGGTTACCCTGATCGGCGGTCTCGCTATCGCCATCGTGACCTGGGGCGTCATGCTCGGCCTGACGGTCATGTTGCAGGAGTGGCGCACAAAACGCCGCTTGCTGCCACCCGCCGAGACGACGCCAGGTATGTTCGCCCGTGACCGCATTTCGCCATGGTTGTTCATCGCGCCGACGGTCATCGGTGTGGCGCTATTTACGTATTGGCCCGCTGTGCAGAATTTCATCCTGGGCACGCAACTGGCACGACGCGGCATTCCGACGACGCGCTTCATCTGCATCGATAACTTCGCGGCGCTCATCACGGGGCGTCTGCAAGATGCACATTACTATTTTTTCAGCGATGATGTCATCTTCCGTGCGGAAAATGCGGCCTACCTGGATGTCCTGGCGGTCAGCTTTTTCTTCTCGTTCTTTATCGTGATCCTGGCGAACATCATCGGCCTGGGGATCGCCATGCTGGCCTTTCAGAAGATTCGCGGGGCAGCCGCCTATCGTACCCTCCTGATCTGGCCTTACGCCTTGTCGGGTGTGGTGGTCGGCATCGTCTTTCGTATCATGCTGGGTAACGCAGGCGTCATCAACCATTTCATACAGGGCCTCGGCCTGCCAGAGATTCCGTTCCTGCTGGATCAATCACTCGCCCGCTGGTCGGTGATCCTGGCGGCGACCTGGAACATCCTGGCGTTCAACATCTTGATTTACGTAGCGGCCTTGCAAGCAGTACCGAAGGAATTGCTAGAGGCGGCATCAATTGACGGTGCGAACGTCTGGCATCGCTTCTTGAATGTGACGTTGCCAATGATCTCGCCCTATACGTATTTCGTCGTCTTCATTAACCTCAATTACACTTTCTTCGATCTGTTCGGCCTGATCGACAATCTGACGCAGGGTGGCCCGGTCAACGCGACCACCAACATGGTCGTCGACATCATCCAGACGGGCGTCGTAGACCGCGACATCGGTAAGGCTGCCGCTGTATCTATCGTCCTGTTGTTCATCGTCATCGGGTTAGCCTTCTTGCAATACCGACTGATGGGCCGCCGAGTGACTTACGGAGCGACGTAAAATGACGACTAGCAACCAACCCCTTGCACAAGCTGTCGAAGTGGCACCGCGTGTCACGTTCTGGTCGGCGCTATCTGGCCTGATGGCGAAGAATTGGTACGTGCACGTGTTGTTGTGGATCGCCGTGCTGTTTATGGGCTTCCCGGTGTTCTACGCCATTCTGACCAGCACACAAACCAACCAGCAAATCTTCACCTATCAGTTCACGCCGGGCACAGCCTTTCAGGATAACCTTGAAGAGGTTTTCAGCCAGAATATCGGTGGTTTGATGGTCAATACATTCATCGTCGCCACCCTGATCACCTTTGGTAAGGCCGTATTGTCGATCTTCAGCGGCATGGCACTTGTGTATTTTCGTTTTCCGGGCAAGTGGCTGATCTTCGGCTTCATTCTGGCTGGCCTGATGGTGCCGGGTGAGGTAACGATCATCGCGCTGTTTCGGCTGGTCGCGCTCGACCTGGGATGGGGCAACACCTGGACGGCGCTGGTCATCCCGGCGGTTGCCAGTTCTACGGGCACGTTCTTGTTCCGGCAGCACTTTGCCAGCATCCCGCCGGATTTATCCGAGGCCGCGCAGCTCGATGGCGCAAGCCCGCTGCAATTTCTGTTTCGGGTGTTGGTGCCGCTCAGTTGGAACACCGTGGGCGCATTGATCGTGATCATGTTCATCGGCGCATGGAACAGCTATGCATGGCCGTTGCTGATCATCAGCGACCCCGACTTGCAGCAGATTCAGGTCGGCCTCAGCCGCTTAAACGCAACGCTCGAAGTCGGCGCGACGTATGGCCCGATCATGCTTGGCGCGGTGCTTGCCAGCATCCCGCCGATTGTGGTATTCATCCTGATGCAGAAGCAATTCCTGAGTGGCTTCGCCATCACGCGAGATAAATAACATGCCGCATTTCGCCGTTTACTACATCCCTCCAGCCGAGTCAGCGCTATACCGGGCAGGTAGCGAGATCATGGGCTATGATGCCTATACAGGTCGGCACCTACCCAAGCAAAACGCAGCCCGCCAACACTTCACGACGTTTAACGAGGCGTGGACGCATGTGCCCCAGGAATGGGGCTTCCATGTAACGATTGGTCATGCGCTGGAATATGCGCCAGAGCGCCTGCCCGAAATCGAAGCCGAGATTGAGGCCATTTTGCGCCTGTTTGATGTCCAACGTCCATTCACGCTGGTGCCGGACGTACCATATCTGTCGGCGCACCCGAATAACATCACGTTGTATTATCAGGCAAATCAAGCGTTCATGATGTTCCATGCGCTCATCATCGCTCGTGTTCACGCGCTGGCAGTCAGCTCGCCGCTCTCGCGTGATCTGGATGCGGGCGCAACGCTACCGTTGTCCGCAACGAACCTCGAACGAGTGCGGCAGTATCATCATTTCGGCATTCTGGACGATTGGCACCCGCACTTTGGCCTATTACGACCGCTACCGACGGCGGATCGCCCAGAGGCTGAACGCGCAACCCTCGCCGCGCTGCCGACGCCGACAGCGCTCACCGTCGACACAATTTGCCTGTTGCTCAAGCCAGATGACGCAACGCATTTTCACGTCTATCGTCAGTTCCACCGTTCCGACTACCTATGCACCACCTGAAACGAATGCGCTACTCACATTCCGAAATCACATGTTCACATTTTTACCAGTATCGCAACGGCACATACTGACCAGCCGTTGCCAATGTTGACGCCTAAACAACAAAGGGGATAGGCAATGGCACGTATGACCATCATGACCTTCAATATCAAGGGGTCCTACTACGAGGACGGCGAAAACAACTGGCCGTTTCGTGCGCAACTCAACGTCGACACAATTCGCAAAGCCAACCCGGACCTGATCGGCTTTCAGGAGTTCCAACAGGGCAACTTAGAAACCTACAACGAGCGCTTGCCTGAGTACGCCTACGAGCTAGGGCCGCTCGTCGCCCGCGAAAATGACAGCGGTAGCGGCTATCATTGTGCGATTTATTGGCGAGCCGACCGCTTTGAAAAGCAAGATCAGGGGTACTTCTTCTTGAACGAAACGCCCTGGGTCTATGCGTTGCATTGGGGGGTGACACAAGGGCGCGGCGTCAACTGGGTGCGCCTGCAAGACAAACAAACAGGCTGTGAATTCATCCACCTGAACACGCACCTGGCACACGACAGCGAAGAAGCCAGGCGCAAAGGAGCGCAACTCATCGTAGATCGAATGCCTGCATTGGTTGCGGGCAGTCTACCGATGATCGCGACTGCCGACTACAACACCCGTGCCGTGCCCCTGCGCGAAGAATGGGTACAAAACTGGGAAGCTCAGGCTCCGGACGAATACCGGGGCCTTATGTCCAGGGAAGAACGACCCTACCTCTGGGAGAACGTCGTCTATCAGACGTTCACGCAGGCAGGCTTTCAGGACAGCGCACAGGGCTTCATCGCAGAAGACGACATCAATCAGAATACATTTCACGGGATGCGCGGCAGCGCCTTTCCACAGGTGGGTGCACGCATCGACTGGATTCTATTGCGAGATGGGTCACAGGGCTTCACCGTACACGATACAGTGATCATGCGCGACGAAGCACCGCCACTTTACCCTAGCGATCATTATCCGGTATACGCCATAGTCGACTTGTGTTAACATATAGGGCCATAGTTTAACACTCCTATATCGTCATGTGAAAATAGCCCCTGCATGTCGCAAGATCAGGCCGTCAGCATCACACAGATCGCAGAAGCCGCAGGCGTTTCGATTGGGCATGAGTTCAACATCTGTGCGATATGGGGCAACTTAGTTAATGCCAGATGAGAGAGGGTCAATCAGGTTTCAGGTTTCGGGTGGTCACATAGTAATGAAGGCTGGAAGTTGAGCCATAGTCAAGGTGGTGTAATGAGATGTGACGTATCGACACGCCAAGTTTAAGTAATTCAACGATGCGATGACGATCTTTGTCATACATGCTCTTTTGGATTGTCCCTTTTGGTTTACC
>DAOTTW010000287.1:0-4369 GCA_034437615.1 Anaerolineae bacterium
CAATCCAGGTTCCGTCCGCTGCGCGGAAGGTCGGGTTGTTGACGCGCTCCACGATGTCTGGCGGCAACTCGGTGAGCAGGCCCGCCTCAGACAACGCGCCAAGCGCGCCGCCGTCCTGGGCAATGAATAAGTCTGCCGGGCTGTTCTGCCCTTCCTCAAGGATCTGGTTGGCGACTGCCGCCGTTCCCCCATAAAGGACCTCGACGTTTACGCCGGTGTCCTCGGTGAACTGCGCCAAAATCGGTCCGATCAGGTTCTCGTTACGCCCAGAGTAGACGGTGAGCGTCTCGGAGTCTGTCTGGGCTGTCATCGGCATAGCGCTCAGAAGGGTGAGCAGTACCAAACCAACTACAAGCGAAAAGCGATACTTCATAATAGGTGATCCTCCTTGAGATCATTGTGCGATACTACACAGGTTAATTTCCATGCTGTATAGTATGCATAGTAGTGAAACTGTATTTGAGAGCGTCCGATGCTTGGTCGTGAGCCTTGTACATCGGACGCCTTTGTTTATATCATCCTGCTCCGTTTATATCTACGTAAACGGTTAACCCGAAAATTGCTGCCAAATGGCTACATCATTGCAGCACGCTAACTATAGATTTACCGACATTAAATTTTTTCGATAGCCCGGTATGTAGGTAGCACCACGCTGTTGTATGGTGCTACCGCATCGGCACCATTCGATTAAATCGTGCAATAGCGTTACAATCTAACTGTCGCGGTAACACCAAACACCACAGAAAAACGTGGGCGGTGAAAACAGGTAAGCATCACGATACAGGGATTTGCTATGCAACGCTATGAGATAGTACACCCCCTGGGCGCTGGCGGTATGGGGACGGTGTATCGGGCTGTTGATCGCCTGAATGGTCAGGTGGTCGCGCTCAAACGCATCGAACCACACACGACCGCAGCACAAGCAGACCTGACCGATGCCGGGTTTTTGCAGACGCTAACGCATGAGTTCAGCATCCTGGCAGGTCTGCGCCATCCCCATATCATTTCGGTGCTGGATTACGGCCTCGATGCGCAGCGCCGCCCCTTCTTCACGATGGAATTACTCGATGATGCACAGACCATCGTAGCGGCGGCGCAGCATATGACCACACCTAAACGCCTCGATCTGGCGCTGCAACTGCTGCAAGCCCTGGCGTATCTGCATCGGCGTGGCATCCTGCATCGCGACCTGAAGCCCGCAAACGTGCTATATGCGGGCGAAACCGTGCGCGTGCTGGATTTTGGCCTGGCGTCTTTGGGGGCTACCAGCGACGAACTCGCTGGGACGACAACCTACATGGCACCCGAAATGCTGCGCGAACGGCAGCACGTGCCAGCCTCCGACCTGTTTGCTGTCGGCGTGCTCATGGCGCAGATGCTTATGGGCCGCCTGCCCTTTGCGTCGGGTGATCCGTTGAGTTTATTGCAGGGTGCGCCGGACCTGGGCGACATCCCCGATGCGGATTTGCGCGCCGTGCTTGAACGCCTGCTACAAAAGCGCCCAGAGGAGCGCTACGCCAGCGCCCACGACGCGCTAACAGCACTCGCTGCGGTTGCCGGGGTCACGTTGACCGAACAGCCAGAGATCCGCGAAAGCTATTTGCAGGCAGCACCGTTCACAGGGCGTCAGGCCGAACTCGCACAACTGCACGCTGCGCTACAGGCCGCGCTAGCCGGGCGTGGTAGCGCTGTGCTGATCGGCGGTGAATCCGGTATTGGCAAGTCGCGCTTGTTACATGAATTACGCATTCGGGCGCTGACGCTGGGTGCGGGCGTCTACAGTGGGCAGACCGTGCAAACAGGCGGCGCGGAGTTTCAGCTCTGGCGGCAACCCCTGGCGCACCTGCTGTTAGAAGCCGACCCAAGCACGCTGACCGCTGCTGAATTGCGCTTGATTGCCGACCTGCTAACGGACGCCGAACGCTTGCTAGGGCAACAGATCGAAACCACACAGGCACCAAATGACACACAACAAAACCGCACAGAACGCCTGACGTATCTGCTGTTACGCCTGCTAGAAGCAGCCAAGCGCCCGCTGGTGTTGCTGCTGGAGGATATTCAGTGGTCGGATAACCTGGACGTGCTTCATGCGATCAACCGTGCTGCGCAGCGTTTGCCGCTACTGGTGCTAGCGAGTTACCGCAGCGACGACGCGCCCGACCTCTATGCGCAGCTAAACATCATGGATCATATCGTGTTGCAACGCTTCGCAGAGTCCGAAATCCGACAGCTTTGTGATGCCATGTTGGGCACAACAGGCGAGAAGCGCGCACTCGTGGGGCGCTTACAGCGAGAGAGCGAGGGCAATGTCTTCTTCCTGATCGAGACGCTGCGTGCCCTGGCCGAACATAGCGCTACCCTGACGCAGATCGACGACACCGACGCAGCGCAAGCGGTGCTTCCGGCGAGCATCGTAGAGATTGTGCAGCGTCGTCTGGCCTTTGTGCCGGACTGGGCGCAAGGGCTGCTGCATAGCGCCGCCATCGCTGGCCGCCAACTGGATTTACACCTGCTTACACACATCGCCGCGACACACGATGGGCCAGATGCGCAGACGTGGCTGAGTGCAATCGCAGGCGCGGCGCTTATCGGCCTCAACGAGGGTACTTGGCGCTTCTCACACGACAAGCTGCGCGAGGCACTGCTGCATATGCTGTCATCCGACGAAAAGGCCAGGCTCAGTCGGCACGTCGCTGAGGGCATCGAAGCCCTGTACCCCGACGATGAAACGCAGGCGCAGCGCCTGGCGCAGTTGTGGCAAACAGCAGGCGATGCCCAGCGTGCGTTTGACCACGTGCTGGTGGCCTGTGCTGGCTATCAGCGCCAGGGCCTGAAGCAAGCCCTCAGCAAGGCAACCGAGATGGGCCTCGCCCTCTACGAACAGCTAGCTCAGCGTGGGCAACCCCCAGCGCCGCATATACGTGTCAGGCTGCTCAACTGGCGGGGGGCCGCTTACGAAACGCTGGATTTCCAGCAGTCTATACTCTCCTTTAAAAGCGCACTTGACGCGAGTGTGCAGCAGGGCCTGGCGGCTTCGGTGGTGACTGCGACCGTCGGACTCGCAAACATTTACGCAGAATCCGGCGACTACGAGCAGGCCGAGGTATATCTACAGCAAGCCGAGGCGACTGTTAAGCAGGCCGATGACCCCCGCTTGCGCTATACGCTGCTTAACAGCCGGGGCAACCTTGCGTTTAATCGCCACGACCTGCGCACAGCGCTTGATTTACGCCTGGACGCTGACGGCATTGTGCAAACGCTGGCCGACCCGTCCCTGCTGCTTGAAAACAAGCGCGAGCTTGCGCTCATCTATTACGCCATGAACGACGAACCAACCGCAGAAGCGCATCTGCGCGTTGCGATGGAGATTGCCGAAGCGTTTAAATTTACGAACTCGATGGCTGCGTGCTTGTTGTTACAGGGCACCGAAGCGGCCCGACGCGGGCGCTATGAACAGGCCAGCGAAAGCCTTAAGCAAGCGCTGTACCTGTACGAACAGCAAGGCCACATGCGCGATATCTCACAGGTCCAGCATAACCTGGGCACATTGGTGCGTGAGATCGGGCAAATTGACGACGCTATCGACTATTATGTGCGCGCACTGCGTATCGGCGAAGTTGTGGGGGATAGGCCAAAAGTAGCGTCGATGGTCTGTCAGCTAGCGGATGCCTGGTATCTGAAGGGGGATTACAAACGCGCCTATGATTATGGCACCCAGGCACTGCAAATAGGCCGCGAAACAAACTTTACGCCAGTGGTTGTGGCGGTCCTGGGTTACCTGGTGCGCATTTGCCTGCGCTCTGGCCGCGTCGCTGAGGCCCAGCAACACGCGCTAGAAGGGCTACAAGCAGCGCTGGATATGGGCTATCCTGGTTTTGTTGGTCATGTAATGGGGGTGAGCATCGAATTGCTACTGCTACATGACCGCGCCGCATATGCCGCCGAGCTATACGGCATGTTACATCAACATGCCGAGGTCGAGCAAAGCACACGCCAGGATATTGAGCCGTTCTACATCGAACTAGAGGAAGCGCTCGACCCCGAAGACCTGCAAGCTGCTATACAGCGCGGCGCACAACGCGACATCACGACAACAGCACAGCAGCTCATGACGGACCTGGGCGCGTAAGCGGTTTGCGGGACGCGCCGCCATAAAATGTGGCTATATAGTTCGACAATGTCATTTTAGGCCCAATCGGGCGCGGGAGGGGCACGCCCCTCCCCTACACAGACATAGCGGCCTATTGTAGGGAAGTCGCATGAGGCTCCCGTGTGCCGCAAGGCACATAACCGGATGCGTATGGGCTGAGTAGTTACTACTCATACAATCAAACGAGCGACCGTCTGTGGTCGCCCGTCCGGCGTTCGC
>DAOTTW010000288.1:0-3569 GCA_034437615.1 Anaerolineae bacterium
GTGCTGCGGCGCATCGCGCTCAACCTACTCAAACGGCATCCGAGCAAAAAGAGTCTGAAGCAGAAACGCTATACTGCTGCGCTCAATACCGACTTCCTTGAGGAAGTGCTCAAGGCTTAAGCCGTAGACCCTGAGTTGCAGAATAAATGCCAGGACATCTTATTTGATCGCTTGCTTTAGAGTAACCAAACTTGCCACGTGTAAAACAATTCCATCTTGTTTAAGCTCCGACGTCATGCTGTCAACGTATTATCGCACAAATAAGCTAATCAGCACAGACCTCTTTCATATCAGCCCTTTTTCTTTGGCAGCGGCGACGATCTGTTCACTAGTCTGCACCTGAAGGCATTCGCGCAGTTTGCGCCGAGAGCGGTACACGGCCTGATCGCTGAGGTCAAGGCGCACCGCGATTTCCTGCACCGTATAGCCCTGATGCATCAGACGGGCGACATCCAGTTCGCGACGATTCAGGCGTGTAACATCACGCACCATCTGACCCGTGTAGAGCAACGGCTCCTGGGATCGGTAATCAACGTACTTCTTCGATTGTGAGAGTCCAGTTTTGTGTGGCGTTGGTTATGGCAATTAAAGTCCGACAGTCTTGCGATCGGAAACGTTCTTGCTCAGACGAACCGGCACCTATGTCAACGCCAAAATCCTGCATCTCACTACCAAACTTGTTAAACAGTATGTTTGAGGCAAACGTACCAGTCCTACATTCACCGCTAATTGGCTCAAATTCAGCTATGAAGAAACCGCTTGTATTGACTGTCGCAATATACAGACCTGCTGGAATGCTGACAGGACCAATGACCGGATTAAGTCCTTCGCTATTACTGTTCCATGCAAACCGAAAAGGCGGCGGAATAGGCGTCTGTGTTTGGGTTGCCGTCAATGTCGGGCTTGATGTGGCAGTGTTGGTGACGGTTGCAGTCGGCGTAGGAGTAAATGTGTTAGTAATTGTAGCACTTGGCGTCACAGTTGATGTAAATGTGACAGTATGAGTTGACGTGCTTGTTGGAGTAATGGTTGGTGTGAACGGTTCGCTTTCAGCCGTCGCTGTAGACTGATTAGATTGTGATTGGTTGAGTGATACAGCAGTAGGTATGGCTTCTAAATCGCTCGTTTGTTGCATTTGTGGCAACAGGATGCCTAGAAGTATGACGACGGCGACTCCACCTATAACAGAAAATAATACATAATTATGTTTTTTATTGGAGATACCAACCTTTGCTGGTTTGGCTTTAGCCTTACGTGTTGATTGTCTACCAGCAAACGGATCACCAAGTTCAATCTCGGCAATGATCTCATCTAGCTTTCGTCTCCACTTTTCGGCTACTGGATGGTCAACCGTTTTGAGTAGTTCTTGAGCAGCCTTGTATTTACGCTGTTTTATGAGTTGTTTCGCTTTTTGTAATTGACTACGTGTTTTCTCGTCCATGCCAACCGAATACTCAAATTAGCTAAAGTAACATAACTATAGCACAAACAGCTTTAGTTTACCACATTTGAACACCAGAGAATCGTAAGCTGATTGCTGCTGCACTCGAATTGCGCATTTCTGAGTTGCTTGTCCTGGCTGGCTATGAGATTGACAAAGATTTATCCCCACAAGCGCGTTTGATTGCCGACATGTACGACAGATTGTTAGAGCCAGATCGCGAAACCGTCTTGACGATGATGTACCACCTCACAAGCAAAGCGCATTCCGACGAAACAGCCCCCACCACTACAAGCAAAACCTCTCGCAGTTAAGTAGCCCTATCTAAAATATCAAACGAACTTAATTCACGGCCTTAACCGACAAATTCGTCGCGATGGTGACGAATTCGTCGCCCCATGCGACAAATTTAGCGCCCTCTTGCGACGACTTTAGCGCCTGGACAGCAGGCATTATCTGGTAGGCTGAATACAACAAGCCAAAGACAAGCAGAGAGAGTTGCTAAATGTCAAAGCCAAGTCGTCCTCAACAACCGCAACTGCTGCGCGTTATTCGTGCCGCAGAAATTCTTGCAAATACCGCAGATAAGGCAAAGAAGCCCGACCAGTCGCAAAAAACACAGGATCGGCAAACTGTTGTACGTTAAATGAAGTTATCGACATACGGGTCACGGATATCCATTATGGCACGCCAAAAACGTAAACAACTACCGCCAGCGCGAGGCTGGGCGATCTATATGCGAACCAGCAGTGAAGAAGCACAAAATCCTGAAAACTCGCAGCGGCGTCAGAGACACGCGATTGAACATGCTCTTTTCCGACGGCTGGAGATGCCTGTAGTTGGCGAATACATTGACAATCTAAGTGGACGCTACGCCAATAATCGCCCAGGCTATTTGGCAATGCTGGATGACGCACGTGCTGGCAAATTCTCTCACGTCGCAGTCGAGAACGCAGAGCGTTTCGGTCGCAACGATACGGAAGCACTGACCGCAATTGATGAGTTGCATGACATTGGCGTAGCAATTCGTTTCGCTGACTACCCCGACCTTGATCCCATAGACCCGGACGACCGTATTATGGTCAGCCTATCTTTTACTTTGGCTCGCCGCGAGTCGATCAAACTGGGTCAACGGGTACAGGGTGGCTTACATGCCAAAATGCGCACAGGTGGCTTTGTAGGGAAAGCTCCAGATGGCTACGTTCACTGCGAAGAGAAATCTGATGCAGGCGATCTCAGCAAAAATGGACGCTATACGCGCTGGGTGGAGCATGATCCAGAACAATTCAAAGTATGGCGTTTAGCTTGGGACTTGTTGTTGACGGACAACATGACGCTTGCCGAAATCTGTGAAGAGTTACATGCTAGAGGTTATCGCTTTCGTAGCGGACGTGCTTTCGTGACAATCAAAAATGGAAGGCGAAAAGTAGCAGCCAATGGCATCTCAAGGGCCTTCAAGAATTGGTTCTATGCAGGTTGGGTTGTTAGCGAAAGCGCAAAGATTGCGCCAAAAACAGTACAGGGCAACTGGAAACCTGTTGTAACCACTGAAGAGTTTGAACGTGGCCTGGAAATACTCGCAAAACGACAGAAGAAACGCGCCAGCGGCGGCCCACGCCATGACTACCTACTGCGAGGGTTTGTATACGTCGAACTGGAGTCAGGCAAGCAGATTCGGTTAATCGGTTCAACGTCTAATGCAAGTCGTCCTGGTGGTGGAACAGCATACTACTGTGTGGAAAGTAGCAACATCAATATCCGGTGCAAGGTTGTTGATGAACAAGTCACACGTGCTATGTCCTTTATCCAGGTTGACCCAGAGCTAATCCCTAGCATACGCGAGAGTTACACCGCTGAAATTGCTGAAAGACTTGGACACATGCGGCCTGATCAACGAGAGGCGTTGGAGCGCAAACTTCAGGAAGTTGATGGTGAAGAAGCACGCGCTCTGAGGCTTTTTACGACAGGCAAAATCACAGAGCATGTTTGGGACACGATGTGGGCCGAGTGGCAAGATCGGAGGCGCACACTACGGCACGCATTAGAATCGCTATCCGCACGTAACTCTGTTCACGTGGCGAATTTGGATGCTGCGCTCAACATAATCGCAAAAGTGGGTATACTGTAT
>DAOTTW010000289.1:0-6088 GCA_034437615.1 Anaerolineae bacterium
TCGCCATCCAAAAGCCAGCCAGATAGGCCCAGTACACATCATCGGGCGTCAGGATCATCGCTAAGCCTGTTGTTTAGCAGGCACCGGCTGTTGTGTCGGTTGCGCTTTGACGTCTAACGTGGTGATGCGCAGAATCTGACTGCGGTTGAACACAGCCCCTTCCATTGTACCTTCAAGAACAATCGGACGGCGTAGAATCGGCAGGATCTTGCTCAGCGGGATGCCGACGGTCGAAACGTTGTAGCTGCCACCATCGTCATGAACTTCCAGGTAAACGGTATCCGGCTTCTTCTGCGACGGGTTGGCCGAGGTGATAATTGCATCTGTCATCTTAAACCACATAGTTTTGTTTCTCCTGATTAGGATACGACAGGACTTACTGTGCCTGCCTTCGTTGTTTACGTTGCAATCACTTTAAACTAATTACGTGTTTAAGAAAAGACCTGAAAGCCGCCCTGAGAGGCGCTTTCGTGACATTTGGCGCTTCGACATATGACATTCGGTACCAAACGTCACATAGGTTTAGTTTACATGCTGGTAATCCTGCCATGATTTGTGTAGTATCTGCCCGTCAACGAAAACACAACGTAATAGAAAGGGGACGCAGCATAGTGAATACACTCATAAAATGTGCTGAAGCACACAACATGACTTTAACTGAATTACTGATTGATCTTTTTGAGCGCTATCCGACAAAACAGGCAATTTGCGACGATATGGAAATAAGCCTGCAAACACTCAACCTGGCGCTGGCTCAGTGTGATCTGGTTGTTGTACATGCGGCTATACAGAAGGACAGAGTGCGCTGGGGCAACTGAGGAACATAACTTTCTTAGTCAAATCCCTCTGACAACATTTTGATATTTTGATGTAAGGTGCTATACTTTGCTCATTAGCCGAAAAACACGACAAGCCGGTCGTGACTTTTCGCGAGACAACCGGCTTGTGTGCGCCTATACGGGCTAGCAGTACGGGCAAACGTACTGTACATCAATCATATCGAATTACCTGGAGGTATACACCGTGCAAACTGTGACTTTGCTCAATGAGAAGGGTGGTATTGGCAAAACTACAATGTCGATGACACTAGCGACTGAAGCAGCTCGTGCTGGTCTCAAAGTTGTCATGATCGATGCTGACCAACAAGCCAGTACCACAAAGCAATTTCGTGTGAAGCCCTACCCCGGTTTTTACAACCTGATCGGAGAAGAAAAAGGTTGGGGTGAAGTTTTGACGCCAATTGATAGCGGATGGTATGAGGGGCCTGAAAACCACTTGTTACTGCTCGGCAGCAACACTCTCACGGCCCAACTACAAGGTCTGGATATTTGGAAGCAAACCGGCTCCAGTACACATTATTTGGCAGAACGCATTGATGAATTAAATGGCTGGGCTGATCTTATTGTGATAGATACTGCACCCGGCGTATCCGACATCCATGCGGCCGTATACCAAGCAGCAGATCATATTTTAATGCCGACACTCTGCGCTCGCATGTCCGTTGAAGGCATCCAGCAATCGCTGAAACATCTGCGCCAAGTTGAGAAGATACTGGCTCCCGGTGGCATCCATGTAGCCGATGTTCTGGGTATTTTGCCGACAATGTTCTATGGTCGTGAGTTGGTCCAACACCAAACGCTCGGCCAGCTTCAAGGCAAATATGGCGAGGACAAGGTGTTCCGGCCCATTAAACGGCGTGCCACGTGGGAACAAGCCTCTGCCCAGCGTATACCAGTATCAGTCTATGAACCCAACTCAGATGCTGCACGTGAAGCAAAGCGATTTGCAAATGAAGTCCTGAACAGGATCGCATGAAATGCCCAAGAAAAAATTCAATGTCGTTGATGAAGTAGAAGAGGTAGCGGGGGACGGGCAGTCCCCCGGAATGTTAGACCGCACCTTAGCCGATATGGTTGAAGGGTCATCCGCACGTAAGACAATCATGCAACAAGCTTCCGATGGTTCCATGATGCTCCATCGACGTAAGCTGACGTTAGTTGGTTTCGAACCAGAAAACCATGATCTACCAGCATTGCATGACATTGACCATGACCAATGGCAACAAATTGGCAATACCTTAATGGGGCTAGACACCAGCCTACAATGGGCAATAGGTGACTGGTTGGCAGCAGGAGAACGCGCACGTTACGGTGAAGCAAAAGCACTTGCGGAAAAAATGGGCAAAGATCCTGGTCTTTTTCACACATGGGCTTACATTGCGCGGAAGATGGAATTCTGGTCGCGCGACCAGAATCTGACATGGACGCACCATCGCATCGTAGTCAAACTATGTGATGACCCCAGTGAATATGCAGCTTGGTTGCAATACGCACGCGAACACAATCTAAGCACACGCCAGCTAGAGCAGGCAATAAAGGAATCCAAGCAAGGAATAAATAAGCCGGATCCAGACGTCGAGGCCCGATCAGAGCACATCGCACCGAAACTGAAAGAACTAACAAAAGCAGCGCAAGCTTTTGCTGACTCTCCCTTATCACATGGAATGAGTGTCATGCGTGCTCTAGATTCTCTGCGAGCTACCATTGAGCGCATTTACCGTAAGACAACTGGTGAAATCCCCCCTGCCCCACCGCCAAGTAAACCTGCCCTACCGATGTTAGAACCTCGTCACTACCAGATGTTGCTGCAGGCGCAACGCGCATCAGCCGGGGATCTAAGCTATGACATAGCCGATGATGCAGAGCAAATCGCTGTAGCAAAAGATCTATCTGCTCATGAGTACGTTTTACACAAAGTGGAGAAAAACGAATTGGTTGTGCAGTTAACCGAAAAGGGTAGGGCAGTTGCAAACATGATAAATCCTGAAGGAGAATAGGATGGAGATCTACGAACGCTACGAAGACATCCCAAAGAATCGGGAAACAGCTACACGCTGGCGCTCTTTTGGATATCGAGTAAAATCGGGTGAAGACGCTCGTGCAAAAGTTGTCATTAATCGAAAGCGTGACGGTCAATGGAGCAAGGATAGCGCCGAGCTTTTCGACTTCGATCAAGTTCAACCAATCAGAGGCGAAAAAGCTGCACAGCGTCGTGATAATTTTGAGCGCTTCTACTACGCAGGCTTCGTTCCAGATATTGAAGTCTACGACGAGATCGAGGGCATCATTGTAAATGCCCAGACCAAAGGAGCCGACAAAGTGCAACAAGCAGTATATGACTTTGTGATTGGCTATCGCATTCAGGCAAATTGGCAAGACGTGTTGGAGCATTTCCGTGAGAAACTACTGACGTAAGTTGTAGTAGCGAAGGGCCGTGTTACAGGCGTGCACTTCACAAAAACATAACAGCATCGCTGCGCAACATCGCAGACATTATCGTGATATGCAATCATGGTAAATGAAAAAGCCCCTGTGGCGGGGGCAGTGGCGGTGCTGAAAAATCAAGTCAGTAGATGAATGCTTGTGGTAAGCATTCTTCTGTGGTGCTTTCATTATACACAAGAAGGCACTCCCGTATAGACCAATCAAGGGAGACTAATCTGATGTCAAGGACAATGACACAACGTGGTATTGCAGTATCCACTCAAGCTGCGGGCTGGCAGAAAGCCAAATACGCGGGACGACCCGCCTACATTATCCCGATTCGCGACCGAAACGGTAAGGTTTTTCCTACAAAACGTATTCGGTTTCTTGACGATCAGCAACCACGGATGCAATGGGCACCTCGAAAGCCAGATAATCCAGATTCAGACTGGTACCTGCTGGACTTCACAGCCGATGCCATCCGAGAAGCTGGTGGAGTAATCTATCTTGCAAATGGTTCAACCTCGGCTCATTCCTTTATCGAAGCAGGGATACGTAATGTTATCGCGACAACAATGGGAGAGTTATCTGTACCGTCAAACGCTATTGACCTGTTGCAATTTCTGGGTGTCACCGAGCTGCGTAACATCCCTGATTGCGATGAAACAGGCCGACGGGGTGCGCTAAACTGGCGCGATAAACTGCGCGATAGTGGCATCCGCTACATGCTGTATAGCTTCGGTGAAGATCGTCCGAAGGGCTTCGATGCCAACGATCTATGGATTGAATGCGGCTTCGATGCCAATAAATTCCAGCAGATTATCCGAGACCTCTCATTGGTGAAGCTGGCATCAACCAAACCACGTCAAACCACTGTTACACAGCAAGCTCCATTACTCCAAGAAACTCCAAGAGCTTTAATCGAAGAAATCGCCCGACGTATCCCCGGCTGTGATCTAGCTAACCTGAAGCCCAATGGCTTTACGCAAAACTTCCATTGCCCACACCATGATGATAAGAATCCAAGCGCAGGCATGAATGCTGCAACTGGTGTAATCAACTGTTTCAGTTGCAATGGTGATGGTCCTGACGGTGGACACAGCCCACAGAAAACCGCCGAGGTACTGGGCATCGACTGGCGACAATACTACAAACAGGAATATCAGTCGAATGCGAGCAACGTCAGTCTTGCAGATTTGATGAAAGCGCCTGTGATGCCTAGCAATGGCAATGGGCACAGTACAAATGGGAACGGGCACAGTACAAATGGGAACGGGCATCACGCCCCAGCGGCGACATCAGAAATCGCACCAGAACCAACTGTAAAGCCAGTACCGCCAAAATTCCAGTTATTGAAAGCAAACGATCTGGACGATTTGCCACCCGTAGAATGGCTCGTTGACGGCGAGATCGTGCGTGGAGGTCTGAATGTACTATATGGTGCGTCTGGCTCTGGCAAGTCATTTATCAGCCTGGATTATGCCGAGCGCATCTCACAAGATCATACCGTTGTCTATGTTGCTGCTGAAGGTGCATCAGGTTATGGAGATCGGCATCGCGCATGGAAGATACATCACAAGCAAGACCCACAAGGACTGCACTTCATCATCGAACCTCTTAACTTGCTCCAACAGGATGAAGTTATGTTGTTCATCGAAAGTCTGCGCGCAATCAACCCAGATATGATCATCTTCGATACGTTAGCCCGCTGCATGGTCGGTGGTGATGAAAATAGCGCCCGTGACATGGGCATGGCCATTGATAATGCGAACCGCATCCAGCGCGGATTGGACGCAGCAGTGATGATCGTTCACCACACAGGCAAAACAGGTAGCAGTGAACGTGGCAGCAGTGCATTACGCGGTGCAGCGGACATGATGATTAAACTGGACAATGACGAGGGCTTCATCCGCTTATCCTGCGATAAATCGAAAGACAGCAGTGGTTTTGGGACAAAAGCATTGCGTTTGCTACCTGTTGATATTGGCAATGAGCGTACAAGTTGTTTAGTAGTTGCTGCTGAGAAGATCATCATACCAGAGGATAATCTGACCGAGAAAGAAGCAAGTGTCATTGAATGGCTTTCATCTACGCCCATCTTCGATCAAGGTGCACGTGCAGGTGATTTACGCAGAGCTATTGGTATGGCTGAGAGTACCTTCTTTAACGTCATACGGCGTCTGATGAAGCGTGGCTTCATTGGCAAAGAGAATAAGTACGATCCATACATACTGACGGAAAAAGGCAGGGAAATCGCATTGGCTCGTGGATTCTGCGATGAACTCCCGGAAACTGCAAGTAGCTCTATAGAGTAGATTGGAGTTTTGCATAAGCTACTCCACTTTACTCCACCACCCCTTTAGGGGTGGAGTAAGTGGAAGCAATGCCGGAAGTAAAATAGGATGAGTGCTCAGTCGGATGTTTTTGTTGCGGCATCAGGGTTGTTGCGGCGATATTGCTCTGCGAAGTATTCCAGCAACATGCGATGGCGGAAGATGTAGCCGCCGCCGACTTTGCGCAGGATGCCGATCTCAGCGGCGTGGTCGAGGAAATGGTCATAGCGCCAACGCGGGATGTGCCCCTCTCGCCAGAGCACAATGCGCAGCGTGATGTGCTGGATGACAGGTCGCCAGCCGCCAAGCAGGCCGCCAAGCAGGCCGACAAGCAGGACGACACTCAGGCCGAAAAGCAGGCCGAAACTCAGGCCGAAAAGCAGGACGAAAAGCAGGCCGAAAAGCAGGCCGAAACTCAGGACAACACTCAGGACGACACTCAGGCCGACACTCAGGACGACACTCAGGCCGAAAAGCAGGCCGAAACTCAGG
>DAOTTW010000290.1:0-1837 GCA_034437615.1 Anaerolineae bacterium
AATTGACACGGTTTGCGGACACGGCAAGCCGTGTCCCTACGAACGATGCCCTGTAGGGACACCCTTCTGGGTGTCCGAGCGGCGTCAGCCGCATTGCCGATGTTGCAAGAACTTGACTTGTTTTTTTGCTGGAAAAGCCTTAGCCGGTCAGCACGTCAGCGTGCCTGTCCACGCCCGATAGGACTAAAAGAACAGCTTCGCCACGCTCAAGATGCCCTGCTTCCAGGGGACGCGGTGCGACACACCCGACTGATTCTCGAACGACGCCAGATTATCTAAATACCACTGATAATTGCGGATCAGGGCATCTTTATTCGAGAATTGCGGCCTGTAGCCTAGCTTTTGCTCGGCGCGTTCAATCGAGACGAACGATTCTTTGTTGGCCGTCTCATACACCCACTTGTACAGTGGCGAAATCCCTAGCGCTTCCAGCACGCGCAACGTCGCGATGGCAGGGCCAGCAGGCAAACCGATAATCTGCTTGCCGAAGCCTGCATAATCCAGCACCGCCTGCATATCATCGCGGAAGGTGCCGAATTCCTTTGCGCCGATGTTGAACGTATCGTTGGCCGTGTTCTCATCCAGCGTGGCCGTAAGGTAAATCGCTTCACACAGGTCCTCAACATCGAGATATTGATACGGGTTGTTGCCATCACCCAGCACCGGGAAGTTGCGGCCATCCTTCGCCCAATCATAAAACAACGCGAACACGCCCAGGCGCTCCGGCCCCACAAAGGATTTCGGGCGGATAATCGGCACACACATTCCCTGCGCCCGAAAATCTGAGCAGAGTTGCTCCGCGCCGACTTTGGCTTCGCCATACGGCCCAACGCCATCGAGCTTGTCATCCTCATACAGCGGGTGATGGTCCGGGATGCCGTAGACGGCTGTGGATGAGATGTGAATCATGCGCTGGATGTTGTGTTCCTGCGCAGCCTGTAAGATGTTGCGCGTGCCGTCTAAATCGGTTGAATAGATGTCTTGCGGCTTATACAGTGGCAGCGCGGCAGCAGTGTGCACAACAATGTCAACGCCCTGCATGGCACGGTCTACGGCGTCGCGGTTGCGGATGTCGCCTGTAATCTCGTTGATCTGATCGCGTTCGGGGTAATCAAACGGCGCGATGTCCAGCGATGTGACGGTGTGGCCGCGTTCCAGCAGGTAGCGCACGAGGTTAATACCGAGGAAGCCAGCGCCCCCGGTAATCATGTAATGCGTCATATGGGTTTTATCCTGATTGTCCTGGTACAAAACGCAGGCAGTTTAGCCGCATCACTGGCAGGGGTCAATGCTGACGGCTTTAATCGTTCGGGTAGACGGCGTTGGCTATATCCTGTGGTGTATCGCGTTCGATGTGCAGGCGTTGCGCCGGGAAGTACACCTTCTGGAAGTTGGTCATATACTGCGAGATGCTGACCCCACGCGGCTTGACCTTCAGCGCTCGGTTCAGCGCCGTCATAAACGACACGTCAATCCAGAAGGCCATATCAAAGTAAGTCCGCAGTTGCGGCTTCAGCAAGAAGATGCCATCCACCAGCACAATATCGACATCATGGAATTCATAGGTTTGCGTCTGGAATTGCTCCGGCGCGACCTCGATCAAGGCATTTTTCAGCGTCACCTGACGGTTTTGCTTCAGTGGCAGCAGCAGGCGCTCGAACAGCGGCGGCCACCTGTACGCTTCTTGATAGTAGGTAACGGCTGGGCTAGGGCCGCTGATTGGCCTGCGGCGCGGGTTGTGCCACTTTTCCAGGCTAATCATAGCGACCTCTAAGCCGTCCTCACGCAGACTGAAGGCGAGTTTGTTGGTGACGGTGGTCTTGCCAGCAGCATCAAT
>DAOTTW010000291.1:0-1981 GCA_034437615.1 Anaerolineae bacterium
GCTGGCGTTTGCGCGGGGGGATAGGCTACAACGCATCGCTAGGGGCGCTGGATTTTTCGTATAATAGCACCATGCCCGCAGGGTAGCGCTACACCACAGAGATGACTCAGGTTGCAGGGACGCGCTGCTGCTACCCAGACATAACATAACCGAGGTTATTTGTATGACACAGTTAAACAACCATCGCCATCTACACATACACGACAGCATCCAGAACGGCGGCCCACCTAACGAGCAGGTCGCAAGCGATTTCATCACGCCCACCGAGCTATTTTTCGTGCGCAACCACGCGCCCATCCCACAAGTAGACCCGTCGGCCTATCGGCTGCGCGTGCACGGCCTGGTGCAGGAGGCTATCACGCTTAGCCTGCAAGACCTGCACGCCAATTACAGCCAGCATACGGTCACGGCCACGCTGCAATGCGCAGGCAACCGCCGCAAGCAACTGGCGGCACAGCGCGCTGTGGATGATGGCCTCGCCTGGGATGTGGAAGCCATCGCTACGGCCACCTGGGGCGGGGCGCGTCTGTCGGATGTGCTGCGTGCGGCTGGCGTCAGCAGCGCTGCTGACGCTGCGCATGTGGCCTTTCTGGGCCTGGACCCCGTGCAGCACACCGACGCGCATGGCCAGACCTATTATGAAGCCTACGGCAGTTCCATCGAGCTAGCAAAGGCGCTGGCCCCGGCTGGTGCGGGCGATGTGCTGCTGGCCTATAAGATGAACGGCGAGCCGCTACCCGCAGCGCACGGCGGACCGTTGCGCGTGGTGGTGCCCGGCTACATCGGCGCACGCAGCGTTAAGTGGCTCAGCGAGATCAGCGTACAGGCGCAGCCCTCCGAGAATTACTATCAGCAAATCGCCTATAAGCTGTTTCCGCCGGACGTGCGCGAGCAGACCGTGAATTATGACGAGGGCCTGATGCTGACGCGCTATCCGGTGAATTCGGCCATTGTGCGGCCCGGCGAAGGCGCGAGGCTGCCAGCAGGCCGCGTGCTGGTCGAGGGTTATGCGATGGGCGACGGTCAGCAGCCGATAGCCTGGGTGGAAGTCTCCGCAGATGATGGCCAGACGTGGCAGCGTGCTGAATTCACGCACGCGCCGCAGCAATGGGCCTGGCAACTGTGGCGTAGCGAATTCACGCTGGGGCCGGGGCCGCATACGCTGGTTGTGCGTGCCCGTGACGCCGCAGGCAATACGCAACCCGAAGCCGTCAGCAGCGTATGGAATTTCAAGGGCTACGCGAATAATTCCTGGCATCGCGTGCAGATTCATATCAAGTAAGCAATGAGGTGAGGAGAACATAGCATGATGATAGAACCCAACATCGGCCTCGCAGAAATCATTGTCCTGTTGCTGGCGCTGCTGCTGGCTACTGGCGTGCTTTTCGTCATCACATAACCTGATCTGACGCATAACCGCAAACAAAGCTGCATCATCGTAGGGACACGGCTTGCTGTGTCCGCCAACAGACGCATAAACATATAAACAGATAGACGTATAAACAGATAAACAAACAGAAGGTTACTTACCATGACGCTCACGCCCACCCGTACCAACATGCAGGAGTTTGAAGCATTCTTGCAACACCCCGAAAACCAAGACCGCTTGTTTGAACTCATCAACGGGGAGATTATCGAGAAGGTGCCAACTGAAGAACATGCCCACATCGCCGGGATCATTGCCGGGGAGTTCTATATTTATCTGCGTGCCCACCCAGACCTCAAAGCGCGTTTTGGCGTCGAAGGGCGTTTTCGTCCAGCAGGCGACGTAGCCAATGACCGCTTGCCAGATGTGTTCTTTCGCTATACCGATCAGCCTCGCGTCACACGTGGTCCGGTGCTGCAAATGCCTGATCTGGCCGTCGAGATTAAATCCCCCGATGATGGCGTGAAGGCGCTGCGCGACAAAGCACGTTACTATCTGGCGAACGGGTCGCGCCTGGTGTGGTTGATCTACCCGACGCTGCAAATCGTAGAGACG
>DAOTTW010000292.1:0-7491 GCA_034437615.1 Anaerolineae bacterium
AGAGACCATAAGAGGGGGCTGATTAGCGATGATGACCTTATTCAAGCGATTCGGCCCTGTGGGGCTGTTCATGGGGCTGGTGCTGCTATTGGCAGCACCGGCCAGCGCACAAACGGATACCGTGCCTGTGTTCGACAGTGAATTTAGCACACCGACTGGTGGTGCCGCGCGAGGGACACGTGGCCTTTTCGTCGGGGGTGGGCGCATTTACGTTGCAGATGCAGGCAACAACCAGATCGTTAGCTACCTTCTTGATGGCACCAACCAACAAGTGCATGTCACAGGGTTAAACTTCCCTGAAGATGTTACACAAACAAGCGATGGCTATTTCTGGGTTGTCAATCGAGGCGGTAATGAAGTAAGAAGTTACGATTCAAGCTGGACCTTCGCGAATACGATCACTGGTTTCAATAATCCGATTGAAATCGAAACAGACTCTAACGATAACCTGTACATCACGGACTTTAACAACGACAGAGTTGCTGTGTATGGCACAACTAGCGGTACTGGGACAGCAGCATTCACCAAAGATCTAAATGCAAGTGGTACTTTGCAATCACCCGTTGGTCTTGCCATCGAAGAAACAGCCACAGACATTTTCGTATACGTCACGGAATGGACTCCAGTCAATAGGGTTAGAAAAATCAACGAAGCCACAGACACGTTGCTGTTGACCTTCGGTAACGGTAGCGGGTCAGCCACATTTAGCCGCCCACTTGATGTTACTTTAGACCGTTTTAACCGCGTCTACATCAGCGAAAATGATGGTCAGAGAATCGCCATTTTCGATGACGCAGCCAATTACCTGAATGCTGAATTTGACGCTAGCACACCATCGGAAACGGGCACCATTGTCGATATCCCCCGTGCGCTTGTGCTCATTGATGACAACATCTACATCACAGATAGCAACAACAGGCGTGTTTTAACTTACGGCCTGCCTGTCTGCGCTGTCAGCGCACCTACAAGCGTTAACGATGGCGCTACGTTCACGGCGACAGTAGGCTGTAACGAATACGTCGATAATGTGCAGTCGGCAGCCTTCGACATCACCTACAACACAAGCGACCTCACAGCCGCCGACGCTGAATTCACGGGCATCGGCATCTTCGATGATCTACCAGTAGCCAGCAGCACACTCGGCAGCGGCACAGGTGACTTCGATGAGACATCGACTACAGGCACAACAGGCACAGCCGCCTTTGATATTGCAGAAGCCGATTTCGAAGCCAACCCGGTGACGAGCGATACAGACACCACGATAGACCTACCGCAAGCTGATTTGCAGTTGCTTGATAACGTCAGTGGTGGTCAACCCGTCAACGCGCTGGCAGAGGGTGCAACCATCACGATCTTGAATGTGAATGATTTGCTGGTTGGCAGCATCGAAATCAGCAGTGATGGCAGCGTCGATAGCCTGGAAACCATTATCGTCACCATCAGCGGTGATGTGACAAGCTCAAACCGCACAGTAGACGCGCCATCTTCAAGCGGCAACCCGACCATCACACTCGACTACAGCAACCTAATGCCGAACAGTACCTTCGATGGTGGCGACACGACGCGCACACTGACCGTCAGCCTGGACCATCATATAGATTGCGAGATTGACCCGTTCAGCTTCACGGATAACAGCGCACAGACCGACGCTGCAACGCTGCTGGCTGGTGATGTAGATAATGATAACAACATCGACAACGACGACGCGAACCAGCTAATCGGTGTCTATGGCAGCAACAGCAGCAACGATAACGACATCAACAACGATGGCTTGGTGGACATCTTCGATTTGGTCCACGTCGGGCGCAACCTGAACGCGACGGCACCGACAGATTGCCAAAACCCGTAAGGCAGACTGATGAGCACACAAGGACTTATGAGCATGAGGTTGCACAAAACGCACATTCGCTTACTGGCCTGCACCGTCCTGATCCTCAGCAGCCTGTTGATCGGGATGCGTGCAAGCGCACAAACGCAGTCGTCGCCGCAGTTCGATACGTCGCTGAATACAGGCGGCGGCACACAACCCAGCGGCGTCGCACAGGACGGCTTCGATTATGTCTATGTGGCCGATGCAGCCAACGATAGCATCATCATCTATGACGACAACGACAGCTTTTTACAGACCTTCACCGGAACGCCCCTGCCGAGCGGCTCCGGGCCGTTCAGTACGCCCAGCGATGTCGCCAGCGATGGCTTCAACGTGTACATTGCCGATAGGGACAACGGGCGCATTGTGGGCTTCACATCGGCCTTCACGGGGCTGTTCTTTACGCGCAGTTTCGGCGCAGACCTAACGGCACCGATTGCGCTGGATGTCTACCAGGACCCCGACACCGCCGACGATTTCATCTATGTGCTGGACGATGCCAGCAGTGAGGTCGTCGTGTATGACCTGGGCCTTGTGCAGACGCAAGCGCCACCCTACACGCCGTTCAACGTCTTTGGTGGTCCTGGCAGCACGAACGGCACCTTTACCGGCCCCATCGACATCGCCACCGATGGCGCTGGCCGCGTCTACGTGCTGGATAGCAGCCGCGTGCAGGTTTTCGAGCGTGCCGACCAGGGCAATTTGTTCCTGGCGTCGTTCAACGTCAGCAATGGCGCGGGCCTAGAGGTGGATCGCTTCGGGCGCGTGCTGGTCAGCCAGTCGGGTCAGGTCACGCTGCTGAATTCCAGCGCGAACGGGCTGACGCCGACGGGCATCACGCTCACGGGTGGCAACACGACGACGCCGCAGCGCCTGGCCTTCGACGATGCGGGTCAGCGCTTGCTGGTGGCGGATAGCGGCGCGCCGGAGGTGCAGATTTACGACCCGGTGCTGTCAGGCTGTTACCTCGAAGCCGACACGCCCGCACCGGAAGAATTCAGCACCATTCAGTTGACGGTGTTGTGTGCGCCGGATGTCACGGGCGTGTATGGCCTGCAAGCCGACACGGGCGAGATCGTCAGCGTGCCCCCAGCGGTGGATGCGACGATCAACAGCACGACTGAATTCACGGATGGCGATTTTATCACCAGTGCCGATACGCTGGACGCCAACGATGATCTGACAGACGGCGCAGCAGCAGCCTCTCGGCGTGAACCCGCAGTCGCCGCCGATGGCCCTTTCACGTTTGGCAGCTTCGGCTATGACCTGCCGGATGTGACGATTGGTGATCTGAACGTGCTGGAAATCGGCTTTGAGGACCTGAACCTATCGGACATCAGCGGCTCACCATTGACGTTTGAGCAGACCAACACGATGGTTACTGTGCTGGACATCGTGAACGCGCTGCTGAGTGGCGTGCGCGTACAGAGTGACGGCGTGATGAGCAACGTGCTACAGGTCAGCATCACTATCGACCTGAATAGCGGCGCAAACGTCCAGAGCTTCGGCCCGGCGGATAACACCGGCTCGTTTATCGACTATCCCTATGCCGTGCAGACGGTCAACAGTGGGGATACGGTGGCCGTGCAAGCCTCGATGGAAAATCACCTGGATTGCGACGACAGCTTCCTTATCTCAGCCACGCTGACCGACCTGCTGGTGATACTGGATGCAGGCGACATCAACACGGACGATACGATTGACATCCTGGATGCGCTGGCCATCGGCGAGAACTTCAGCCAGAATGACCCGGCAGGCGATGTGACCGAAGATGGCTTCGTGGATTTCTTCGATATCGTGAATGTAGGCCGTAACCTGGATGATGCGGATACTTCATGCGGATTCTAATACCCATGCTATCGCTAAACCTTGTAGGGACGCGCAACAGCGCGTCCGCCGGACACTACAGGGCAATGCTGTTAATCGTTGCGTTGCTACTGGCGCTCACACCCATCACCCTCAGCGCACAGGACGCCGAAACCAGCGCCGAAGCAACCCCCGCGCCGCAACTGGCCTTCTACGAGAATCAGCGCGAGGACTTCAGTGGGCTGGTGCCTGCTGGCTGGCGACAGGCTGGTAACGCCTATTTGCGGCTGGCCAGCGCCGAGGATTTAACGGGCGTGCTGATCTTCAGTGCGCAAGACGCGGAGCCGCGTGAACTGCTGCGGTCCTGGCTGCTGCGTGCTGGCATCCCCGACATCGGTGAGCAGATCGGGCCGCCGCTGAGTGGCCAATACCTGACGTGGACCCTGCACCGCAGCATCGCCGTCGTATCGGACATCGAAGCCTTCGCCGTGTTTGACATCGCGCTGGCGCAGGACACCGAGACAGGCCGCAGCTTCGCCGTCGTCCTGCAATCCAACGCCCAGGAGCGCGACACGCTGTTCAACGAGGTGCTGCTGCCGATGCTGTTCTACATCGCACCCGGCACCGGGCTGTATGACGCCGAGATCGTCGTGGAGCGCCCGCCGGAAGCTACACCTGCCCCACCACCGCAGCCCTACAGCGTCGCGGAAAGCGGCCTATCGCTGCTGGTGCCGCCGGGATGGACGCCGCAGACCACCAACCGCTACACGGTGCTGACGCATGACGAGAGCGGGCTGCGCTATTACTTCATGTTGCGCGATGGCGACGACATCAACACGGCGATTGAGGTGGCACTGCGCCTGATCGACCCTGGCTTCAACCTGACGCCGCGCATCGACGTGGAGCGCGAGCCGCCAGCAGGCGCGACAGGCTACCGTGAGCGCTTCTATACCGAGGCTTACGACTTCATCATCACGGCCTTCGGTTGGCAGAGCGAAAACGGCGTGTGGGTCGGCAGCACACAGGGCGACTATCGCCCGACGACCAATCTGGTTGGCGACATTCGCGTGATCGAGCGCAGTTTCATCGAGCGCACGCTTGTCGCTCCGTAAGATGTGTTCTTACGTGGGCGCTGTGCTTAATGACCGTTGTAAGACCCTACTTAAAGCAACGTTATATTAACGGAATGCAGACGGGCAAAATGCACAAAATCGAAACAAAAGCCTTCCCAAATGATTTCATGCTGCTATAATGCTAAGAGTAGGGGGGTACTATGTGACTAATGGCATCCCATCGCTTTTGACACGACGTATTTACTTGAACGCTACACATATTCCTACAGGAGTAAGCTATGTCCTTTAAGTTCCGTATTTTGGCAGCCAGCGCGATGATCTTCGTGCTCGCGTTCGCCGCTTTCAGTGCCCAGGCACAGATTTCCAACACTGACGCGGTTACTAATTTCACGAGCACCGACTGTTCCGAGATTGACGCGCTAACTGGTATTGCCGCATTGTCGATTGGTGCAGGCGGGACCGCCACAGTCTCAGGTGGCGATTGTGTGCTCACCGCAGGTGTCAGCACCACCACGTTCGCAATCACAGTAGACCCTGCTACTGCTTACTTCGCGCACGCAGGCGCTGCGATTGGTGTGAACAACGCAGGCGGTGTGACGATTGATCTGTATGAAGACGTCGCTGGCACTAGCCCGATCGCCACAGAACTCGGCCCGTCTTTCACCGTTCCGGGTAATTCGGGCAGCATAAGCGTCGTAGCTGACCCCGAACAGGCTGGTTTCCAGAACATCAGCTTTGTCGTGCCAGCAGGTGAGTCGATCTCACTGGCGACCTTCAGCTACACGCTGGTCAATGATGATGAATGCCGCATTGTCGCTAGCCCGAACCCCGTGCCAGAGCAGCAAGAATTCCGCGTCTACACCGCCTGTGGCCCGGATGCTGATGGCGATTACTTCGGTCTACAGGCGATCATCAGCGTAGACGGTACAGCAGGCGATGCTGCTGTTGGCACGCCCCCTGTGACTGCTACTGCTCCCGACTGGAACGCCCTGGACTTCAGCCAAACAGGCTTCTTTGCACCGCCGCAGGAATTCACCTACTTCAACTCGATAAACATCGTTGATACATTCGTTGGTGGCTCAAACGGTTTGGCGCAAAACCTGAACGCCTCTACACCCGCTGCTGGCACAGATTATCTGTCTGGTGAACTCTTTACTGACAGTACTGGCCACCAATCGCAGAAAACGACACGCTGACCTACCGCTATCTGGTCACAGGTATCAATACCATGGGGAATACGCCGCCGGCCACCGTTACGGGTCCCTTCGCGACCTCCGTGCTGGATGTCTTTGTCTCTGAAGTCATTACAGGCGGCGACAAGGACGTTGAGTTCGTCTGCGAAACGCTGCTGCCGAGCGATGTGAATGGTGCAGCGCTAAACATCGTCGATCCGGCTGGCGACTACTGCGATACGGACGAAATACTGACGGTTACCATCCTAGACCTGACGCTGGCCATCCTGGAAGGTGCCACCATCGAGAGTGATGGTTTCGTCTACCAGATCGACGCCGAATTCGAGGTAACGAACGAAAATAACACCGTCGCCCCGACCGAACCGCTGACAGGCGCAGACCCGGCAACCCCTGGTACAGGTGTACTGAACGAAGATGTGGAACTGACTTACACCACCAATGCGACTGCGACATTCGCTCCTGGCGTTGCTGAAGCCGAATTCCTAGCGGATGCCTACGGTCACCTAGCTTGCGGTACAGCATTCCTAGCGACAGATGTCATCCCGTTGGTTGACAACGTTAATGCCGCCGCCGATGTCATCATCCAGTTGTACGCTGGCGATGCCAATGACGACCAGGACATCACGACTACTGGCGACGCCTCCCCGGTGACCACTAACTTTGGCACGGGCGACATCAGCGCTGTTACCGAAGAAATCAACATCAACCGCGACTCCGGTACGACGGACGCGATCACCGATGCCATCATTGACATCTTTGATCTGGTCCACGTTGGTCGTAACTTCGGCAAGAACTCTGCCGCAGACGGTTGCGCCAGTATCACGAATAATTCGTAAGTACGCAGTTGGTGACAACATAGAACAGGCACGCCCCGTCTGGGGCGTGTTTCATTCTCAGGTTTACAGGTAATCAAACCATAACCGCAATTATGCGAACTCAATTTCTCGGCGTTCATCTGAAAGGTTGTATTTATGCGCTTTGTGATACTGTTGTTGCTAGCCGGGTTAATTGCAACACCTACTCCGGCTCAGGAACCAACGGCACAGCCCGTCCCAGAGATTTCCGCTACCTTCAGCCGTGATGGGGTCGAGCCGGGTGGTACACTTTACGTCAACGTCCTGATACGCAACGCGGCCTTTGTCGGCGGGCTTGAAGCAGGCTTTGAACTCAGTGAATGCTTGCAAATTATTGGCGAGCGCGAAATGGGCGACTTCATCCCCGGCCCTGGCGAAAGTGGCGTTTTTGCGATGGTGCAGGAGAACGAAGGCCGCAATTCACGCCTCGGCTTGTCACTCTCAGATCGTAGCGTACTCGGCAACGGCGATGGTCTTTTCTTCCGTGTGCCGATTGAAGCAACGTGCGATGGTGGTGAAGGCAGCGTCACGCTCACACATGCTGAGGTTTATCAAATTCATGACCCGGAACCGCAGTTCGTGTCTGGTTCAACCTACACACTCAATCAGGGCAACCTGCCGATTTCCGGTGCTACAGTTCAGATTGCGCCAGGGTTGGGCAGCGATGACGTGTTAATCGAGGCAGCCGCGCAGGA
>DAOTTW010000293.1:0-8396 GCA_034437615.1 Anaerolineae bacterium
TTGCCGCCTTATTCCAGGAGCAGGGATACTCAGGGCAATTCACGCTGGAGGCGACCAGCAACGAAGATGGCCTGGAGCGCCTGTGCCGTGCGTCGATTGATTTTGCGTACACGACGCGCAGTATCCGGGCTGACGAACGTGCTTCATGTGAAGAAAACGGCGTCGAGCCAATCGCGATACGTATTGGCACAGGTACAGCGCTGACGGTGGTCGTCAACCCACTGAACAGCTTTGTAGATAACCTGACCGTGCAGGATTTGCGCGAAGCCCTGACGCTTGATCGCTGGTCGGATGTGAACCCGAATTATCCATCGGTGGAAATTAGCCGCTTCTTGCCAGAGCCGGGTTCGGGTGCCTACAACCTGCTTGTGGATACGATCTTCAGCAACGACCCGACAGCGCTCTTAGGCGTCAGCAAGACGCTGTTTGACTCCAGCAATGCCAACCTCGTTTGGGATTTGGCAAGCGATGAAAACGGTATCGCCGTGATCGACTTCGATTACTACCTGCAAAACAGGGCTATCTTACGTGGCCTGCCAATTGGCGGCATCGAACCCGTGCTGGAGAATATCGAAGGCCAAAACTATCCACTGGTGCGGCCTGCCTTGCTGTATGCGAACCTTGACTGGGTGCGCCAGACGTTTGCGGTGAATGCTTTCCTGTCGTTTTATCTGGATCAAGCCGCCGATGTGATCGGTGACTATGGCTTCGAGCCGCTGAGTGCCTCCGCAGTGGATGAGGACCTGCGCGATTACATTTTGCGGGTTGGCGCTGTGCTGGAATAGCTAGCCTGGCACAGCTAACCGGAACCCTACGAACGACTGGCTACAGGCTGGTGGGATGCCCCCTGCACCTCTGTCAGCACGCGGTCGAAGGTTTCGCGGTCCTGTTGTGCGGATTGCTTGAGTAGGTTCAGCACGTAGGCATAGCGCTCGTCCTCAGAGGCAGCTAACATAGCGGAATCCATCGGTGGAGCCAATTCGTGCGCCTGTAACTTTTCCAGCACACGCTGGGTCTTTGCGCGGTTGCGCCGCTGCGCGAGTGTGGCTAGCGCTTGCTCGTATTCGCTGAATTCCTTGAGTTGCTGCTGGATTTGCACGGCTTTCAGGCACGCTTCACAATATTCGACCACAATCTGATGTATGGTGGTCTCAAGTTTTGGCTCGGCACGTAGGTCACCGCGTACCAGCCAGTTCAAGTTGATGCTGAGTTCCTGGCAGAATTGCGCCAATTGGCTAATCAACGCCTTCAGGCCCGTTTCTGGCAGTGACAGCAGCCAATCCCGCAAACGTGGATTTGTGTGCAGATCGCGCTCAACCCAAATTTTGAAATCCGCCACCTCCGGCAGATAATCCGGGATGACAAGCTGATCGGTGCGCTTGCGCACGTTATCAAGCCAGTTGCGTGTATCGCGATAAGCCCGCGCAAGCAATGGCCCATCACCGATGCCCCGGTCGCGCAAGCGGTAGAGCAGCCATTCGGATGCGAGGGCCAGGGCAATAGCGACGACGATAATTGCGAACACAAGAGCTAATGACATGGCGGTATCCTTACTCGTGGCAGTCAACGATGGAACTTAAGCCAGTTGGCGACATTCATGCATTATACTGGATTTTAGCCTTGCACATCAGGAACGCTTTAGATAAGCTGTATCTGCATTTCTGAACGTAATTTCTACTGTGATACGGCGTAAAAGTTGGCGTGACTTTACGCTTAACCCAACCAATCATTGTGGTTATGTAGCAACTCGCAGGCTTGATCACAACACAGCATCATGAACATAAGATAACATAGATCGCATCGGGGGGAAAACGTGCCAATCCTATTACTTGGCATGAGCCACCAAACAACACCTGTTGAGCTACGCGAGAAGTTTTACATACAGGAAAACGCGCTCAAATACACCATGCAAGCGGTGCGCAATTTCAGCAGCCAAATCGAAGAATGCATTATCATCTCCACCTGCAACCGTTTAGAACTGTACTGCGTCGGTATGCAGCCCGCACAGCTAAAAAGCGCACTCATGGCGTTTCTGGCGCAGCATTACGCGGTTGCGGCTGCTGACCTTGAGCCATATTGTTACGTCCGTCAGGATGCACACGCCGTTGAACACCTGATGCGCGTGGTGACGGGCTTAGAATCGTTGGTGCTGGGCGAGGATCAAATTCTCGGCCAGGTGACGAAAGCCAGCCAGATAGCAATCGCGGGGCAGTCTTCAGGTGCATTGCTGAACCGCCTGTTTTCGTCCGCCAGTCACGTCGGCAAGCGTGCACGCACCGAAACGGACATCAACCGTTACACGACCTCGGTCAGCCATGCCGCCGCCCACCTCATCCGTCAGCATTGCGGCGATGTCAGCAAGCTGCGGGTGCTGCTGCTGGGTGCTGGTGAAATGGCTGAGATTGCGGCAAAAGCGATGATGATGCAGGGGTTTCAGGGCTTGATAATCGCTAACCGCACCTTTGAACGAGCGCAAGCCCTTGCGAGCAAGGTCAGTGGCAGCGCGATTCGCTGGCCGCAGGTGTATCAGCAGATAGCGCAGGTCGATGTCGTGCTGACCGCGACCGGTGCGCCCCACACCGTCCTGCACGCGCAAGACCTGCAACCGATCCTGGAACAGCGCAACGGTGGGCCGGATTTGCTGATGGTTGATGTGTCGGTGCCGCGTAACATTGAACCGATGATTGACCAATTGGAACGGGTGCGCGTTTTCGATATTGATGCGCTGCAACGTGTGCTGGATGACAATATGGCGCAGCGCCAAGCTAATGTGCCGAGCGTAGAATTTATCATCGAGCAGGAGCTAGCGAATTTTATGCGCTGGTGGCAGGAGCGCGAGGCCGTACCGACTATCGACGCGCTGCGCACGAAGATCAAACAGATGGCGGCGGATGAACTGGACATTGCGCTATCGCGCCTGTCTTACCTGGATGAACATGAACATGAGGTCATCAAAAAACTGCTGCATCGGGTTGTCAACAAGATGTTGCATCAGCCCACCGTAAGCCTGCGCCAACATGCGTCAATGGTGGATTACGACGGCTTTGCGCAGACGTTGCGCGAAATCTTCGATTTGCCTGCTGAGCAAACCGCAGCCGAGGCCGCGCAAGCGGATGACCCGCAACCATTCACAGCCACAACGCCCTACGCATTAACCAATGGCACGCGCAGCAAGCATTAGACAGACAGCGTAGACACACACCCTTCTTGCCGACAGAGCGTATGTATGCACGTAACGGTTCAGCCTGCGTGTGCGCTGGCGTGTCAACCTGTATCGTGTGGTAGCGTTGGTTGGGGTAGGGCGTGCTGTTGCTGTTGCTGTCGGTAATGGCGCAAGGGGCGCAGCGCGATGCCAAGCCCGCCGATAAAGCCCACCGCATTCGCAAGCACGGCTGCCGCCAACCCGACCGGTAAAAGCGCCAGCGCCATCGCTGCGCCACCCGTGCCCATGACGATGCCGAGAATCTGATAGGTATTCTGGCGATAGTGGCGGCCCATGCGCAGCAAAAACGGCAACTGTTGCAAATTGCCATCCATCAGCACAATACGCGCCGTGTCCATCGCCGCATGTGAGGCACCGGATAGCGACACCGAGACCTGCGCCTTGCTCAGCGCGATGGCGTCGTTGATGCCGTCACCGACGTAACATACCGTGCGGCCCTCTGCGATCAGTGCGTCGATAATGGCGGCTTTGTCCTGTGGCAGCGCTTCGGCGTAGTATGTATGCACACCGAGCGCCTCAGCGAGTTGGCGCGTGCTGCTTTCACGGTCACCGGAGAGGATGATCGTTTCTTGAATGCCAAGCGCGGATAACGCGCCCAACACATCCGCTGCTTCGGGCCGCAGTGTTGCCTGAAGCTCGATAGAGCCGATAACCACGCCAGCAACCGCCACAAACACCAGTGAGTTGCCCTGCGCCGCTTGCGTGTCATGGTCATGATGGCTTGATGCTGCGTCAAGTGTAGCGCTGTGGATGTCTGCCGCTTGCATGAAGCGGGCGCTGCCCACGTGCACCTGCTGCCCGTCGATCTGTACTGCCAGGCCCATGCCCACCGCATAATGCACCTGCGTCACCGCAAATGTGGCCAGATTGAGCGCGTTTGCGGCGGTGCAGATGGCATCTGCGATGGGGTGCTGCTGGTTCTGCTCCGCAGAGGCCGCTAAACGCAACACATCAGCCTGTGCATAATCCCCGCTTGTGTGCACGCCGATCACCTGTAGCTCCGTTGTCGTCAGCGTGCCCGTCTTATCGAAAACGATGGTATCCACCTGTTGCAGATAATCCAGGGCGCGGGCGTCCTTCACCAAAATGCGCTGATCCGAGAACATGTAGAAGTAATTGAGTGCGCTGACCGAGACGAGGATGGCCCCTTTCATCTTCGGGTGTGCGACCATAAAGGCGGTTGCAGCGCCCAGGCCCCATGTCGGTAGCAGGAAGGCGCTGATCGCTAACGTGGGCATGATGCTGTGGTTCACCACGTCCTCAATCCAGAGTTCAGCGCGGGCCTTTGTCGCCAGGCTGCGATTCAGGATGTCGCCAATTTGGGCGACGACGGTTTCATCACCAGCATGTTCGACAGCGATCTGTAATTCACCGCTGCTGACGTTGGTCATGGCGAAAACCGTATCACCAACACCCACACTGACCAACTGCGCTTCGCCCGTGAGCGCCCGCTGATCGACCAACGCAGACCCGGCGACGACTTGCCCATCTGCGGGGATCATCTCGCCCGTGACGACCAGCACCGTATCACCGGGGCGCAGCGCTGAGAACGGCACTTCAATTGTATTGGTGGCATTGTTGGCATTGTTGGCGCTGATGGCGCTGGTGGCGCTGGTGGCATTGGTGGCATTGGTGGCATTGGTGGCAGCCAGAACACGCACCATACGCGGATGCTGCTTGAACATGTGTACGATGCGCGTTGAAGTCTCGCCTTTGGCGCGGGCTGTCGTCAGGATCGAGGTATTGGCCAACAGTTGTATCGTTGCGGCAACAGGCAGATTGCCCGTCATGATGAGCAGCAAAAATGAAGCGCTGGTCAGCAGATACCCATTCGGTGAACCGCGCTGCAAGCCTGTGATGGCCCTGCGAAACGGGTACTGTGCGGCATAGAGTAGCAGCCCCAGCGCGGCCACGTTTGCCAATGGCAAAAAGGGCGCAAGGCCCAGCGATAGCAAGAGGGCGCTGCTGGATGAGAGAATGCGCCGCTGCGATGCCTGCGCGATGGCGGCAACCTGGGCTGCGTCTTCGTCGCTATCGCCAGTGAGCAAGACATCAGCGCCGCTATTGACCAATGCCAGCTTATCCACCAGCCGCCGCCGCCTGAACGCAGGTATCAGCAGCACCGCTGCATCTGTGCGCTTGCCTACTGGCGCATCGTCGGCTGGTTCGGGCTGTTCAAGCGCTGCTGCGGCTGATTTGTTGCGTGCTCGTAGATACCTGTAAATCTGCATCTGTTATGTTGCCGCCTGTAATGCCTGTCGTCCGGTTTCCAGCCAGCGTACACAATCCGCTGTGAGCACACGCGCTGCTGCTGCTGTGTATAGCTTCAGGTCGTCGTCCGTCAGCACGTCGCGCCAACGGCCATTCGTGCCCTTGTGGAAAAACACCTGTGAGCCATCCTGATATTGTGTGGCAGCAGGCTTGAGCATGTCGCTTTTGGCACGCATGTTATCAATGTGTGTTGACTCGCGGATTTGCCGCACGAAGCCCGCGCTGACCTCGATGCCGAGAAATGCTGCAACGCGCCGGATTTCGTCCTCGGTGCGTGCCAGCAGGTCGTTGTAATGTACGAAGTGAATATTCGGCAGATGCTTGTAATCCCACCAGGATTGCATGTGGTAGAGCGTGCCCACACGCGGGTAGCCTTCGCTCATCCAGGGGAACGCGCCGCGTGTCATCCAATCGCGCCAGAATTCGCGGGGGTCGTCCGGGCACTTCGGGAAACCCTGGCCGTTTGAGTTGGCGTCAAGCTCTTCGATGTAAGCCTGCGTGAAATTGCGATAGAAGTAAAACAGCGCCATGAACACATCACGGGCATCTCGCCCGACCACCACATAGCGCACCTGTGGATGATAGGGTAGGGCATCCAGCGGCAGATGCGTCTTGATGCAGCGCCGATGGGTTTGCGCCTCTATTAAGCCGATGACCTGTTCTGTCGTGCGGCTGTGATGATCCAGCCAGGGCGAAAAGTCATCAATCGGGCGGTATTGCAGGTCAGCAAAGATCAGGTGCATGATAAGGGTCTGCATCCAAGTCGTGCCGGATTTTGGCGACGTGGAGATGATGATGTCGTCGTTACGCGGTGTGTAATATTGCCAGCGTGTACTGTCGAACTGCGGCGTCTGCATAATGTGCTTCGTTTGCGGTAACATGCGGCACCTCTCATCGCATAATATGGCAGATTTTAGCTTGAAGCGCATAAGAGGGCAACAGTTTATAAGCGTAACTACTTGGCCCTCACCCCAAACCCCTCTCCCGAACGTGCCTTTGGCACTGGGAGAGGGGCTTTTAACAGCGTACCTCCCCCTCTCCATTGTTGTCTGGGTATGATGGGAGAGGGGGAATGAGGGGGTGAGGGCCAAGTTGCGGGCAAAACATGCCTGCCTGAGTAGTTGCAGATAAACCCACAGCTTTCTGCTGATATGCTATATAGCCTAACCCTCGAAGCGGTAGCCAACGCCGCGCACGGTGATGATGCGACGCGGGTTGCTGGCGTCCACTTCGATTTTCTGGCGCAACCAGCGGACATGCACATCCACCGTGCGCTTATCTACAAAATAATCGTAGCCCCACACTTTCGCCAGGATCAAATCACGCGAGAGCACCATGCCCGTGTTGCGGATGAGTTCGACCAGCAGATCAAATTCTTTGTTGCTAAAGCGAATTTCTTCGTCGCCCAGGTAAGCACGACGGGCAGCGATGTCTAGCGTCAAATTGCCCGTGACCAGCTCTTGTGCGACGGGGGCTTTTGCGCTTGAAGGCCGCCGAAAGACCGCCCGCACACGCGCCAGCAATTCACCCAGGCCAAAGGGCTTGACGATGTAATCATCTGCGCCGCTTTCCAGCCCGACGATCTTATCCACCTCCGTACCGCGTGCCGTCAGCATCACAATCGGGATGTGTGAGGTGGCCTTGTCGTTGCGGATCATGCGGCACAGGCTGAGGCCATCCAACCCCGGCAGCATGACATCCAACAGAATCAAATCCGGCGTCTCGGCCCGGATTTTATCCCAGGCGCGGTCACCGTTCGTCACATAATCAATGTCGTAGCCTTCTGCGCTCAGCTTTTCGCCAACGCGGTTGGCCAGCGTTTGATCGTCTTCGATAATCAAGATGGTCTTGGTGGCTTGTGCCGCAATCATATCTGTCTGCCCTCTGGTCGCGCTCAATTTATGCTGCTCGTGCGTTATGGTTCGTGTTGCTTGTGCCGTTTAGCCCTCAGTTAGCCCTCGAAACGATAGCCGACGCCGCGCACCGTGATGATGCGACGCGGGCTACTGGGGTCTTCTTCGATTTTCTCTCGTAACCAGCGGATATGCACATCCACCGTGCGCTTATCCACAAAGTAATCATACCCCCAAACTTTCGTCAGGATCAAATCGCGTGAGAGCACGGCGTTTTTATTGCGCATCAGTTCGGCCAGCAGGTCGAATTCTTTGTTGCTCAGCTTGATCTCGTCCTCGCCCTTAAAGATGCGCCGTCCAGTCAGGTTCAGGCGTAAATCCTCGCTCACTAGCTCGTCTTGCTGGATGGGCGCAGGGCCAGGTGAGCGCCGCAGCACCGCCCGCACACGCGCCAGAAATTCGCCCAGGCCGAAGGGTTTGACGATGTAATCATCTGCGCCGCTTTCCAGCCCGACGATCTTATCCACCTCCGTACCGCGTGCCGTCAGCATAATAATGGGGATGTGCATGGTGGCGTTTTCGTTGCGGACCATGCGGCACAGGCTGAGGCCATCCAGCCCCGGCAACATAATATCCAGCACGATCAAATCTGGCTTATCCTGGCGGATTTTCTCCCAACCATTTTCGCCATCCATCGCCATACTGACGTGATAACCTTCGGCACGCAGTTTGTCACTGATATTGTTGATTAACACCTGATCATCTTCGATAATGACGACTTTTTTCACCATGTATTGTCTCGCTCGTGGTCGCTCCGGTATCTGTATTGCGTTACTGGGTGATGGCACCCCTGCCAAATTGCCTTAACAATATCAATCATGTGCTAAGCAATCGTTAAGGCATTTGCGACCTTCATTAACAACCTGATGAACAGGGCGCAGCGCTGTACTAGCCATTTTTCTAGTGTGATCCTCGCCATAAGTCGCGTACCGCAGCTTGTAACGAGATGCGATCATAGCAAACATCGGACGCAATGGGGAAATGAAAAC
>DAOTTW010000294.1:0-10566 GCA_034437615.1 Anaerolineae bacterium
CCATGCCTGCCGCCTTCCGTGTGTTTTTGCGAGTAAGCCACAGGATAGCATATTTCGCCCGTTTAATGCACGATAGTTTATAGGGGTAGGTATTTGGTTTTTCGTTGTTCCTGTGTGGCGGACGCACCAGTGGCACGTCCCTACAGACCTGTTGTGAATGATTGCGACCCTGTAGGGACAGGGCACTGACCTGTCCGGGGCGGCGTCAGCCGCCATAAAATGCGGTCAAACATCAAATACCTACCCCTGAGAAGGGCTGAGTAGTCACCTCGGCGTCCGGCAGGCCGTGTCCTGACGAACGACGCCCTGTAGGGATTGAGAGAGTGTGTGTTGGGCGTTATGATGCTACGCTTGATCGACCTGGGTAGATTCGGGCATATCATGCATATCGGGCATATCATGCGCACACTGCGACAACACGCGGCTGTTTTCGGCTTTTACCTATTGCTGGCCTGCGTCATCACCTGGCCTGTAATCATCAAGCTCAGCGCCGGATTCATGGGCGGCAGCACGTCCGACGCCTACGAGATGGCGCGGCATATCTGGTGGTTCAAGCACGCCTGGCAGAACAGCCTGGACCCGTTCTGGCAGAGCAACCTGGGCTACCCGGCTGGCATCAACGGCGTTTCGTTGTATGCGAACAGCCTGCAATTCTTCCCGGCGTGGTTGTTCGCTTTTGTGATGCCGTTGGCCAGCGCGTATAACCTGACGATCCTGCTGACGATGGCGCTCAATGGCTGGTCGCTGTGGTTTTTGCTGCGTTATCTGTTGCGCGTGGCCGGACGCGCAGACGTGCGCCCCTATAACCGTGCGTCATACCTTGCGGCGCTGCTGGCGGGTGTGGTGTTCATGGCTTACCCGACGTTTCAGGGGCATCTGTTCGATGGTCACGCGGGCCTGATGGTGATGTGGCCTGTGCCGCTGTATGTGTATGCCCTGTTGCGCCTGATCGCCGCCAAGCCGGGCCGCGAGGCGCTGACGTGGCTGGCGCTGAGCGTGTTCTTGTGCTGGCTCAGCCCATCGGGGCACATGCTGCAAGCCATTTACGTGTTGTTGCCGCTGGTGGGGCTGTTCTGGTTGGCGCAGGTGTGGCGGCGCGATTGGCGGGCTGCGTGGCGTGTGTTTGCATCGGGGGCGTTGGGTGGCGTGCTGCTGCTGCTCTTCCTGATTCCGGTGTTGCTGGATACGTTCAACAGTGAAGCATACACGGGCACACAGGGTTACGTGCGCTACAGCGCTGATCTGCTGGCGCTGGCCTCACCGTCGTTCATGCATCCGCTGTTTGGCAACCTGACGTACACCGGGCGCGTCTTGGGCGTGAATCTGGGCGAGGGGTCGGCGTATCTGGGCGTGGTGGCGGCTATTTTGTGCGTGCTGGCTGTGCTGAAATTTCGGGCGGCGCGCTGGTGGCTGCTGCTGGCCTTCGTTGCGTGGCTATTGGCGTTGGGGCCGCTGCTGAAAATCTTCGATCAGCCCCTACAACTGGGTATTGAGGACACGCAGACCTATATCACGCTGCCCTTCGCCCTGTTGGTGGATATTCCTGGCTTTAATCTGGCACGCACGCCGGGGCGCTTTACGTTTACACTGGCGCTGGCTGTGGCGGTGATGGCGGGGTATGGCGCGGCGTGGCTATTCACAAAATTCAAGCGCGACATTTATCGCTACGGCATATTTTCGGCTCTAGCTGTGCTGATCCTGTTTGAGTATCAATTCTTCTGGCCGCTGCCGACGCAACCCGCCGACATCCCGGCAGCCTTCTACGCTTTGCGAGCACGCGATGACCTGCGTGCTGTGTTCAACCTGCCGCATGAGCACTTACTCGCCGCGAAAGACGCGCTCTTCTTGCAAACGGCGCACGAGAAACCGCTGATCGCCGGGCAGGTGACGCGCCAAACGCCCGTGAACCCCGCCAAGCTGGATATTTTGCAGCATACACTGGACCCGGCGCTATTGCGTGCTGCCGGGGCCGATGTGGTGATCTTTCATCAGCAACGCGCCCGCGAAATTGGGCAATACGATACGTTGCGAGCACGCTCAGGGGGGCAGCTAGGCGAGCCGTTTTACAGCGATGAGCGCTATGCGCTGTACGAAGTGCCGCGAAGCGACGACGACGCGCAACCCGTGCTGATTGCAGAGCCAGCCAGCGTGAATGATGCTTACTCGGCGGCGTGGTATGCGCGGGCGGGCTGGTATGACCTGCAAATCGCAGCGCGTGCCGATAAGCGGGATGTAAATTTGCTGCTGGATGATGCACGCTGGCAACGGATGACGCTTGATGGCGCTGTGAATGTGCAGAAAAGCGCCTGGATAGCGGCTGATGGCTATTATACGCTGGGCTTAGCGCTTGATCCGCCCTGCCCGATTAATTTTGATGCCACGTTGCAATGTCGTGCTTTGCAGGTGAATAGCATCGACGCACGCTATACGGGTGCGGGTCAGGCTGCGAACGCGGATTTTGCGCGAGGCGTGACGCTGCAAGCGTATCAGGTCAGCAGGCCAGCCGATGCACAACAGATGATTGTGCGCTCGTCGTGGCGCTTTGTGCAAGGCTCAGATGCGCAGACGATCCGTTTTGTGCATGTGGTGGATAGCGCGGGTGAACTGGTGGCGCAGGTGGATGAGGCTATCGGCGCACAAGCCGCAGGTGCGATATGGTCAGAGCGCGATAGGTTTGATCTAGATAGCTTGCCGCCGGATACGTACACGGTGTATGTGGGCTGGTATACGTATCCTGAGCTTGTGAACCTGCCCATTGTCGATGCGGGTGGCGTTGCTGTGGACAATCCAGAAGCGGGGCGGCTGCCAATTGGCACGTTTGCCATCAGCGAATGATTTAGCGTGGGTGAACCGTACCTTGCGCTGTAGACGTTTGTGCTTTAGAACTATGACTTAGCAGAAACAATGAGGAGTTCACATTTATGGCTCAGGGTTATGGCAGAATCGGCGCGAAGCGCAGGCGGCGCGGGGGCGCATGGCAATGGCTAATCATTGGCTTCTTCCCTGGCACGTTATGCGGTGGTGCGCTGATCTTTGCGTTGTTGCTCTCCGGCTTGTTTGATGGCTTCAGCCTGGGTGCCGATGATGCAGCGCCTATCGTGCAGACGCAGGTCGTGCGCGTGGTCTATTCACCGACACCAGACCCGAACCAGCCTAGCAGCACGCCGTTCGTGGTGACAGCGACACCCGGCGCAGATGTCGGCAATTCAGCAGCGCCCAACACATCCCAGCAGCAATCACAGGACCAGCAACCGCGAACAGAGGGTAATGTGGTGCTGGCCGCATCAGCCACGCCCACGCTGGATTTTGTGCAGCGTGCTACGCAACAGGCACAGCAGGCCAACGGCGGGGATGCCGCAGGCGGTCAATCCGAAGCTCAGGGCGGTGGCAGCAGCGATTTTTCCAATCAGATTCAGCCCGTCGTGCCACAGCCGACGGTCGTACCAGCAGACCCCGATTCGCCCATCCCGCCGCAGTTACAAGGTCGAGTGACGGAATTGCTGACGGTTGAAGGGGCGACCTTTCAGATGGGCACGACGCCCTTAGAGGTGTTGGACGCGGTGCGCTTCTGTGAATCCAACGGTGGCAACTGCCTGCCGGAATACGGCGAGGACTCCAACCCGGCATTTCAGGCACAGCTTGCTAGCTTCCAGATCGAGCGGACAGAAGTCACGTTCCAGCAGTACGCGGCCTTCTTGAATTACCTGGCGTCACAGGGTCGCAGCCACCTGAACGGTTGCGGTGGCTTCATGTGCATTCAGACGCTCAACGAGGACCCCATCAACGGCGTGATTACCTTTGACGCGGCTAATTACAGCTTCCCACCGCTATCGGCGCAGATTCCCGCGTATGCGGTGACGTGGTACGGCGCAAACGAATATTGCCAGAGCATCGGGCGGCGCTTACCCACAGAGGCCGAATGGGAACTGGCCGCACGCGGCACGGATTCGCGCTTCATCTATCCCTGGGGTGATATATGGGATTTCTCGCGGGCACAGGTACGCGGCTCTGCTGGTGATCCGGCACCGGTTGCGGTGGGCACGTTCAACAACGCTAGCCCATACGGTGCGCTGGATATGGCGGGGAACGTGGCCGAATGGGTGCAAGATTGGTACGACGAGGATACCTATGAGGGGCATTTCAACAGCCCGCAGCCCGTGCAGGACCCGTCCGGCCCGCCTGTGGCGCTGCAAAAGGTGCTGCGTGGTGGGTCCTGGGATGCGCGGCCCTTCTTCGCCCGCAGCGTACACCGTCAGTCGTGGTTCCCGGCACCCGAAACGCCGACCACCGATTATGAGCGCTGGATCGGCTTCCGTTGTGCAGCAGACGTGGAATCCGAAGTGGGTGTGCAGAACGTGACGCAGCCGAGCACGACCGCGCAAGACGCCCCACCGACCACGACAGGCTCACAGGCCAGCGCACAGCCCACCATCCCGTTACCGCCAGAGACGGACGGCGGCGGGCAATCCAGTTCTAATCGGGGTTAGTGCTGTTGTGGCCTGGGCGCAATGCATTGCGCTGTTTGGTGGTTATTCGCTGTTGCGTGCTTTGTGTGGTCGCATGGGGAAGAGGGCGATAAATACGCGATGACGCCGCACATCCTCGCTGGCTTCTGAGGCCCCGTTGCTCAGGTCGCCGTATTCTTTGAAGAGCGCCCGCAAGTGCTTATGGAATTCGGCGGCCTGTTCGTCCGTCAGCAGCAGTTGATCGCGCCCGATGCTGATACTGCGCTGCACAGGCGCGTCGTCGGAGACCTGCGCCCAGCCCTTGCGGGCCGATTCTTGCATTTCGTCGCGTGTCACATCGAACAGGCTGGCCATCGCGGTCAGCCCCTCGTCGGTGCCTTCGGAGGGCGAGAGCAGATGCTTGGCGACGCGCACCATTTTTGCCGCGACCTGATAATGCTTCTCGATGATGCCGGAGACGACCTGCGTGCGCACCACCTGTATCAAGCCGTGCTTTTCTAGCAGGTTGATGTGGTAATACAGCTTGGTCGGTGGGATGTCGAGTTCGCTGGCCACCTGCTTGACGGTGGTCGGCTCGCGCATCAATTCGCGGACGCGCAAGCGCAGCGGGTCTGCCAGCACCTTCAGCGTATCCAGGTCATCCACTGTCATCATGTCGGCGGGTTCAAAGTCGGTTTGGGGGTTAATCTGCGTCATTGCGGTGTGGTCTTTGCCATTTGTCAGTACGTATGGTGTGGGATCAAAGTAGACAGCGCGTTGCTTGAATATTCAAACTTTTTAGAATGCCGTTATTGTACCTGTATTCAAACCTGCTGTCCAATCTATTTATGCGCCGCCTACAAAACAATCATCTGCGGTTGATAGTGCCCTGCGTAGGCTAATTCGCCATCCAGCAGCAATTGCACGCTGTAAGCGCCTGCGTGCGCGTCCTGGCCAGCAGCATCGCCCGCAAACGCAAAGTGCAGCGCTTCCTGTGCACCGAGGGCGTCATCTTGCCATTCGGTGCGCTGGCCGTTGCTGTGCTCGATGATGATCTGTGCGAGATAGGGGCCGCAGTCGTCGGCGTGCTGGCAGGGATTGAAGAAAAACGTGACCTGCTGTGGCTGCAACACAGCGCGGGTGACGTAGGGCCGCCGATTGTTAAAGAGATGGTAGTCGGTGCGCGTGGTGATTTTGTCGTGCCAGTGTGCCCAGGTCGCGGCAGGCAGCAACCGATGCAGCGTTTCATATTCGGCGGCGGAGCGCAACCAGATGCTTTGCAGGCTTTCCAGCGTCAGGCGCTCTGGCACGATGACCTGTGCCTCTCGGCAGCGCAGAATCTCGTCCTTTTCATCCGGGGCTAGCGCCGAATCGTGGTAGATTTGCTCGAAGGGCATCTGCTGAAACGACGACGGCGTTTGATAGGTCCTGGCTTTGTCGCCTGCTTTGATGGGGTCGGTATCCGTGAAGCGCACATCCGGCAGCGTCAGCACGCTTTCCAGATCGAACAGCAGATATACCGGGATGGGCGCATAGCGCGGCGGTACGGGTTGTCTGGCGGGGCGAAAGCCTTCTGCATGGAATAAATCCGGCGTGCGGGGCCGAAAGTAGAGCCGCACGCTATCATCCCAGCGCGATGTAATGCTGCCGCCTGCGATGCGTGGGGCCAGCAATTCGCCGCTGCGCAGCACGTCCACGACGCTATGCAGGTCGGTGTAATAAAACAGGAAGAAGGGCCACCAATGGCGCGAGCCTAACCAGCTTTCGGCGCGTAGCTCACGGATGCTGGCCCGAAACGCCGCCGCGCTGCGTTTTTGCTGCGGTGGTGCGGGGCTGCTGCCGCCGCCTGCCCCGTTTGCGATGGGGGATGGCGGCTGGTCGTTGCGCGGTTGCTGGAAGGCTTGCGCAGCGTTGATGTCCGTGATGAGGTCACGCAGCATGGGCGCATAACGCGCTTCGTCCGTAAAATCCAGAAAGTTGAGGTGCTCCAGGTGCAGGGGCGGGTCGGTATGCGGTGCCGCCAGAATTGGGATCAGGCGCTTGCCTTTGCGCAGGGCGCGTAGCTGCTCGTTTTTGCACCAGGGCGACGCATTCGACCCGGAACTCATCAACGCTAGTTCGATGTCGCATTGTTCGATGGCGTCCTCGATGGTTTGCAGCCAATCCGCGCCGCCTGGGATTTGCGATAAATCCAGCCAGACGCTATAGCCCTGCTTTTGCAGGTCATCACGCAGCCGGATAGCCAGATCGCGGCTATCTTTGCGTGCGTATGATATGAAGATGCGGATTACGTCTGGCATGGTTTTGGTGTTGACCTCACGCTATCTGGGTAACTACTCAGGCCGGGCAACTGCTTAGCCCTCACCCCAAACCCCTCTCCCGAACGTGCCTTTGGCACTGGGAGAGGGGCTTTAAACGGCTTGCCTCCCCCTCTCTATTGTTGTCTGGGTATGATGGGAGAGGGGGATTGAGTTTTCAGGGGTAGGTTTTTGATGTTTGACCGTATTTGATGGCGGTTTGCACCGCCCCGTACAGGTCAGTGCCCTGTCCCTACAGGGTCGCAATCATTCACAACAGGTCTGTAGGGACGCGCCACTGGTGCGTCCGCCACACAGGAACAACGAAAAACCAAATACCTACCCTGCGGGCACCTCGGTGTGTGGCGTTCATTAGGTAACAACCACCGAGTTATCGCCGCTGAATGGATTCGGGACGTATTTATCCGCTTCCCAGTCGTTGTGCCAGTTGGTCTTATCCACCAGATAACGGAACTGGTATTCCTGTTCGCGCTCCAGATCCATCGTGACCTTGAAGCGACCATCACGCAAGGGTGACATCGGTGTTGCGCTCTCATCCCAGTCGTTGAAGTCACCCACGAGGAAAACTTCTTCGGCTTCAATCGCTGCCGGGGTGTAAAAGGTCACTTTGCAAACGGACTTGCTCTTCAGATATTGCTTTTTCAACATGAGGTGCTGCTCCGCGTTGTAGATAGACACAATCGTGCCATAAGGCGCAAACATTCTAGCATAGGCAAGCAAAGCCGCTAGATTCAATTCGATGATGACCGACAAATTTGGGCATTTTGGTCCGTTTATTGTGAAAACAAACCGTTTCACAGTCGAAAATCGCACATTTACTTTGAAAATACAGGGTCAGATGCACACGAATTTTTGCTTTTAAAAATTTATATTTTAGCGCGTTTTTGCGTTGCTGCACGCCACGACATCCCAATCCGCACAAATTTAGCGCGGACATTCGCGTGCTTTTGCTGTAGACGAGCGTGAATTGCTGGTAGAATACGGGGCGCAAAATCATAGACGCCAACCAAGATCGTAGTCGCCAACTAAGGAGATTAGCAACATGGTAAAGCCTGTGGCAACGGTTAACGTCACGCCCAAACTACCGCCCGAACTTGCACGCCTACACGACCTTGCATACAACATGCGCTTCGCCTGGGATACCGAAACCATCACGCTCTTCCGACGCCTCTCACCCGAATTGTGGGAGCAGACAAACCACAACCCGGTTTGGATGCTGGGCGCTGTTAGCCAGGAAAAGCTGAATGCAGCAGCCAACGATCCAGCCTTCATAACACACCTGGAACGCGCAAGCCGTGGCCTGGATGACTACATGGCCAACAAGAGCACCTGGTTTGATACAAGCTACACCCACCTGAGCAAAACCCCGGTCATCGCCTATTTCTCGATGGAGTTCGGCGTGAGCGAATCCTTCCAGAATTACTCCGGTGGCCTGGGAGTCCTCAGCGGCGATCATCTGAAAAGCGCCAGCGACCTGAACCTGCCCCTGGTCGCTGTCGGCCTGCTGTATCAAGAGGGCTACTTCCAGCAATACCTGAACGCCGACGGCTGGCAGCAAGAATCCTACCCCATCAACGACTTCAACAAGCTACCGCTAGAGAAAATACTGGATGATAATGGCAACCCGATTCGCGTTGATGTGCCGCTGCCCGGTCGCCAACTCTATGCCCACGTCTGGAAGGCCCAGGTTGGCCGCACCCCCCTGTATCTGCTGGATAGCAACATCCCGGATAACCCCCGCGATGAGGACCGCAGCCTAACTGACCGCCTCTATGGTGGCGATAAGCGCACCCGCATCCGGCAGGAAATTCTGCTCGGCATCGGCGGCATTCGGATGCTGGAAGCGCTCGGCCTGCGACCGGACGTTTGCCACATGAACGAAGGCCACTCGGCATTTTTGCTGCTAGAGCGCATCCGCATTCTGATGCGAGAGACCCCCGACGTCAATTTCTATCAGGCAGGCGAGATCATCGCCGCTAGCACCGTTTTCACCATTCACACGCCCGTCCCCGCAGGTCTGGAACGCTTCGGCTTCGACCTGATTGACGAGCACTTTACGGATTACATGCGTGAACTCGGCCTCGACCGCGAAGCCTTCATCGACCTGGGCCGCGAGAACATGGGCAGTTACGACCTGTTCTCGATGTCCGTGATGGCGCTGCGCTTCTCGTATGGCGCTAACGGTGTGGCGCAGTTACACGGCGAAGTCTCCCGTAATATGTGGAACTGGCTATATCCGAACCTGCCGACACACGAAGTACCGATTGAGGCCATCACCAACGGCATCCACGTCGAAAGCTGGGTCAGCAGCGAAATGGCACAACTGTTTGACCGCTACTTAGACCCCGCATGGCGCACGGACCCCTCCAACGCTGCTGTATGGGATAAAATTGACGACGTGCCAGATGGTGAGTTGTGGCGCTCTCATGAACGCCGCCGCGAACGCCTCGTCGCCTTCTGCCGCACTCGCCTGAAACAACAATTGCTCCGTCGTGGTGCCTCTCAAAGCGAAATCGCCGCCGCAGATGAAGTGCTCGACCCCGATGCGCTGACCATCGGCTTTGCACGCCGCTTTGCCACCTATAAGCGCGGTGCCTTGATCTTCCACGATCTAGAACGCCTCGATAGCATCCTGAACAACGCACAGCGCCCCGTACAGTTAATTTTCGCGGGTAAAGCGCATCCACACGACAACGGTGGCAAGGAAATCATCCGCGATATTGTGCGCGTAGGCGATAACACGCGCTTCCGGCATACGGTGATCTTCCTGGAAAACTACGACATGAACGTAACGCGCTACATGTTACAAGGCTCGGACATCTGGCTGAACAACCCACGCCGCCCCCGCGAGGCCAGCGGCACCAGCGGCATGAAGGCCATTTATAACGCCTGTCTGAATTTCAGCATCCTTGATGGCTGGTGGGATGAAGGCTACGCCCCGCACATGGGCTGGTCCATCGGCAACGGCGAGGAATACCCCGAAGACATGGCCGAAGAGCAAGACCGCATCGAGGTCGAGGCGATTTACAACACGCTAGAGACGGACATCGTGCCCATGTTTTATCAGCGTGGGCGGGATGGCCTGCCGCGTGAATGGATCAGCAAAGTCAAAGCGGCGATCAAGGGTATGGCCGCTTTTTTCAACACGCACCGCATGGTCAAGCAGTACACCACGCAATACTACATCCCAAACTTCGAGCGCCAGCAGAAGATGCTACAGCCCGATGTCAAGTCAGCGGTGGACTACGCCAATTGGCGCTACCACCTGAATAACGTCTGGTCACAGTTGCGTGTGGATCAGGTCCAGCTTACAGATAGTCAGGCACAAATTGGCGGTCAGGGCGAAGTGATCGCAAAAGCCCACCTGGGGCCGCTCTCGCCAGATGACGTGCGCGTGCAATTGTACTACGGCAAGCTGGATACACGCGGCAATATCGTTGACGGCAAGGCAGTAAATATGGAAGTGATCGAGGGCACAGGCAACGGGGACTATACGTTCCGCGCTGTGCATCACTACGATGAGGCCGGCGACCTGGGGCTATCGGTACGCATCGTGCCCTACCACGAGTACATGCACACCAGTTTTCAGCCCGGTCTCATCACCTGGGCCTAATAACGACTCAGGTAGGCCCATTTTGCCTGCCTGAGCGGTTGCTACCCATTATTAGCTAGACCCGAAAATGTAACTACTCAGCCCTCACCCCAAACCCCTCTCCCGAACGCGCCTTTGGCACTGGGAGAGGGGCTTTAAACGGCTTGCTTCCCCCTCTCCTAGCCGCGTAGCGGCGGTTGGGAGAGGGGGA
>DAOTTW010000295.1:0-5460 GCA_034437615.1 Anaerolineae bacterium
GTATTTTTCAGCAGCGCCACCACCTCCCGATTGCAAGCATCTGCGGCCTTCAACCAGCGATCATCGACGTTCAGCGTATGCCAGTCATCCGGGCCATTGGGTTGATGCTGCGACCAATCGAAGATGATGCGCTCCCAGCCGACACCTAAATCACACGTCACCTCCGGGAACCAGAAGCCCTCCACAATACCAAAGCGGTTGACATCGGCTGGCGTTTCCTGCGCTGTTATGTTGATGCCAAACAATAACCATAGCGGCACAAACACAATCATGACCACGTAGGGATACATAGCGGACGCCATAAATGGCGTCCCTACGACCTTATTTCGTAGGGACGCGCTTCTGCGCGTCCGCCACTTTACACGGGAACGGACACCCAGAAGGGTCTCCCTACACATCAACGACATGCGTTTTTCTCGTTGCTGCGAATGTGTCATTATTGCGTCAACCTTCACCCGGCACCTGAATATCCAGCAGGTTCATTTGCACGTTGCGCCGCCTTTGATATTCGTTGATTTCCAGATGGTAAGCCACATCCAGGCATTCGGGTATATCTTGTGCCCAGGCACCCAGCCGAAAGCCGATAGCTTCAACAGGTGGGATGCCATCCGTGCCCAATTTCAGCTTCAGGTGGCTCTTATCGCTGCCCACTGTGCGGCATTCCTTCACCTGCAAGCCGCGTGACGCGAAAATCGGCGGCTTGTTCTTGTGGCCAGTCGGCTCTAGCGCTTTCAGGTCTTCGATTAGGCGCATATCAATCTGACCGAGGTCAATTTCCATATCGACATCCAGCACGGGCACCAATTCGGTATCGCGCAACGCCGCATCAGCCAGCGCGTGCAAGCGTTCACGTAATTGCGGGATGTTCTCGTTGCGCACCGTCAAGCCTGCGGCCATCGCATGGCCACCATGCCGCACCAGCAAATCGGCGCATTCATCCAGTGCTTGCGTAATGTGAAATTCGGGTATGCTGCGGCATGAAGCGTGGCTTTCTTCCGGTCCGCTGTCCAGTATCACCGCAGGCCGATAGTATTGCTCGGTCAAGCGGCCAGCCACCAGCCCCACAATCCCCGGTGCAACGTTGTCATCCGCCGCGAAAATCAGATGGCTTTCGTGCTGCCCTGCGGCTTCAACCTGTTGCTGTATGCGTTCGTGGGCTTCACGGGTGAGCTTTTGCCGCTTCAGGTTCAGTTCTTGCAGCGTCTCGGCGTAGGATAGCGCTTCGTCGTCGCTGCGTGCAGCCATCAAATTGTAGGCGTGCATCGCGGTTTCCAGCCGTCCGGCGGCGTTGATGCGCGGCCCCAATGCAAAGCCGATGTTCATCGCCGTGATTTCGCCGGGGTGCACACCAGCAACTTTCATCAGCGAGCGCACACCAGGACGCCGCGCTGCATTAATCACATCCAACCCCTGACGCACCAGCACACGGTTGAGCGGGTCATTCAGCGGCATAATATCCGCAACCGTGCCAATCGCGACCAAATCCAGCAAATCCGTCACCAGTTGCTCGTAGATTTTGCGGTGTTCATCCTTGCGACCATTGCGCAACCACGCTTTCAACAGCAGGCCACGCGCCACCATGAAGGCCACACCCACGCCCGCCAGCGCCGTGTTGCCATCACAGTCGTCTTGTTGTGGATTCACAACGGCATAGGCTAGCGGAATTTCCGGCCCGACGCTGTGATGATCCGTCACGATGATGTCTAGCCCTGCCGCCTTGCCGTCTTCGATTTCTTGCACAGAGCGAATACCACAGTCAACCGTAATCACCAGCTTAGCACCGTCTTTGGCGATCTGTCGCAGTGCCTCACTGTTCAGCCCGTAGCCCTCATCCACGCGATGCGGGATGTAAGCGCGTGCTTTGGCCTTCAGGCGGCGCAACACATGCATCATCAGCGCCGTTGATGTCACCCCGTCTGCATCAAAATCACCATAGACCACAATCGTCTCTTTGCGCTTAATGGCCTGTGTGATGCGCATCACGGCCTTATCCATATCCTTCATAACGAACGGATTGCCGCCCACCTCCGCCAGCTTATTATCATACAGGAAATGATAGGCGTCTTGTGGTTCCTGAAAGCCACGATTGTAAAGGATTTGCGCCAGTATCGGCGGCATATCACGATACTGCTTGAGGTAGGTCAGTGGTGCAAGAGGGGCAATTTGCCAGCGTTTGACGGTCATAGACACACGGTAAGGGTTTCATTTACAATTAGGTCCTAGTCTGACCGCCAATCCTACCATTATGGCGAGGTTTCTAACAGCCTATGGCAAAAGTCATCTTTATGGGCACACCGGATTTCGCAGTGCCTACCCTACGCGCATTGATCGAACATCATGACGTGCTTGGCGTCATCACACAGCCAGACCGCCCCGCAGGGCGCAAAGGTCAGCTACGGCAACCGCCAATCAAGGAGCTAGCGCAGGCGCACGGCATCCCGGTTTTTCAGCCCGAAAAGCTACGGCGCAAGGCCACACAGCAGGCATTGCTGGACTGGCAGCCTGCAATACCCGATGTGCATGTGGTGGCGGCCTTCGGGCAGATTTTGCCGCAAAGTGTGCTGGATATTCCGCATCATGGCTCGGTGAATGTACATGGCTCACTGCTTCCACGTTGGCGCGGCGCAGCGCCCATTAACGCGGCCATCCGCGCAGGCGACCAGGAAACCGGCATTACGATTATGGTGATGGATGCGGGCCTTGATACAGGTCCGATGCTTAGCAAACGTGCTATTCCCATCGAAGTGCAAGAGACCGCGCAGACGCTACATGACAAAATGGCGCAACTCGGTGCGGATTTGCTGATCGAGACGCTGCCGGGGTATCTCTCCGGTGAGCTTCAGCCACAAGCGCAGGACGATGCACAGGCCACCTATGCGCCACAGATCAAAAAAGAAGACGGTGAGATCGACTGGACGCAGAGCGCCGCCGCGATTGAACGGCTGGTACGCGCTTTTACGCCCTGGCCGGGGACGTATACTTATTGGGGCGATAAGCTACTGAAGATTCACGCGGGTGACGCCGGACACGGCAGCGCCGCACCTGGCCGCGTCATCGAGCACGAGGGCACCATCGGCATCGGCACGGGCAACGGCGTTTACTATCCGACAGAAGTGCAGCTTGAGGGTAAGAAGCGCACAAGTATCGAGGATTTCTACAACGGCTATGCGGATTTCTTCGGTGCCTTGCTTGGACCGAAAGCCTGAACCATGACCCTAATTACCGATCTCGATGCCATCAAGCAGCTAGCCGCGCAACGCCGCGACGAATTCGAGGTGATGCGCTATATGCTGGAAGCCGAAGACCCCTCCGACGAGACCGACGCCAAAATTGACGCCATCGCAGAAGCCACCGCCGCCCCCATCATTGATGCCATAGACTGCACACAATGCGCCAACTGCTGCCGTTCGCTGGATGTCTACCTGACGCGAGATGATGCCGCACGTCTGGCGCAGGGCGTTGATATAGCCTTACACGAGGTCGAAACGCGCTACATCGACCACGCAGGGGCGCAGGCCGTAGACGAATGGGGCAAGTTCCGGGCTAAGCCGTGTGCGTTTTTGCAAGGCAAGCTGTGCAACATCTATGCACACAGGCCGGATAGCTGCCGCGATTACCCGGTGTTCACGCCCATGTTTCGCTGGATACTGGAGGATATGATCGAAGGCGCTGCCCTGTGCCCGATCATATATAATGTGTTAGATGCCATGCAAAAGCAGGTGGATGTGGGCCTGAAATTGGAGTAAACACGCAACCAAGCCGCGTTCAGCGCGTATAAGCATTCAATGGAGCACATTCAGCGACCAACGGAGGATAAGAAGCTATGGCTACAAATAAACGATTGTATCGTTCGCGTACCGATTCCCAAGTTGCAGGTGTGGCGGCTGGTCTCGCGGATTACTTTGAAACCGACCCGACAATGATACGGGCGCTGTTCGTCATCTTGACGCTACTGGGCGGCCCCGGCATCCTGCTGTACATCATCTTGTGGGTAATTATGCCAGAGGAACCCGCAGCCAACGTGACGGTCAAGCGCAAACGTAAGCGTGAAGAAGTCTACTACAACGAAAGTGACGATCAGGCCGTCGTCTAAGCATCCGGCTGGCTGGCGTTTTCAGTGGCTTTCGCCCCATTGCGATTGTCACCGAGGTCGCCATCTTCCGGCATAGCCCGATACAAATGCGGCACAAGCTCGTCTACCGTGTGGACGGGCTTTTCGCAGTCTAACAGCAGGTAAACACCCTTATCCGGTGGCAGCGCGTGTGCACGCGTGGCCATGCGAAGTTGATGCGGGCCAATTGCCGTGAAGCCGTTTCTTGTGGCAATGTGCCCCTGTACGATCACGCGCTGTTCATAGTTACTAACCGCTGACATATACATCAAGAAGCGCCGCACAATCGTCAGGTACTGCTCCAACGAATCCGCATCGGCCTCATTGCGCGTGAACAACGCATCCCAGATCAGGGCATATTCGCTGCTGGTCTCGCTCAGGATTTGCCCCCGCAGCAAATTACGGTAACGCGGGTCGTCTGCGTCATTCACGGCGATGTAGTGCTGCGCCTGTTCCAGATAAAACGGGCTATTGCGGATGGCTTCCAGCGTGTAATTCTGCGCGATCAGGTCGTCGCCATATTGCAGCAAAGCGTCATGGTCGAACGACAGCAAGCGCTGCGCGATATTTTCAGAGACGACTGACGCCGCCGCCCCCGCATGAGAGATCATCACACCGGCCTTCGTGCGCACGTACAACGGCAATGAGCGCAGAAAGCGCGTGACATCCGTCCGGCGATATGCAGCGCCGGGTTGCGCATTCAGTCGGGCGAGCGCGTGCTCAAAACGGGCGGTGAATTCCAGCAACCCTTTAGATAGTGGTGTGCTGTAGATATGCGGCAACTCATGGTTACCCAGCAGCATCGTCACGGTGTCTGCGCCCATCTGCGTCTGTAATTCAAGTACATCCAGCAGCATATCCAGGCTGGCGTCGTCGTTTTCCGACCCATAGCCATGCACCAGGTCACCGCAAATAATCAAGCGTTGCGCTTCATTGGCCTGATATAGCGTCAGAAATTTATCGCGCAGTTGCTCATAGATCGGCCATTCACCGTGTAAATCGGTGACGACCATCGCAACACCCTTATCAATATCGACAGCACGGTGCTGTTGCACCATTGGCTTTCCTCGCAAAACACACTTAATCATCCAGCTAAGTCTTGAGTATAGCACCTCTCAGGATACACGATAAGCTGTGCCATTGCATTTTTATCACATTTTTGGGGTGTATTTCATTTTAGGGGCATGTACCGGGCGACCACGTTGGGTCGCCCTTACAACGGTTTGCGTAGAGACAGGCCTTCACAGCCCTGCGAACGATACCCTGTAGGGACGCCATTCTCGGCGTCCGGCGTGGCATAGCCACATGGATGCTGTATTTATGCCGTGCTCTACTAGTACTCGGTCCAT
>DAOTTW010000296.1:0-5790 GCA_034437615.1 Anaerolineae bacterium
GGATGATGCTGATTAGCTCATCCACGCTGAGTTGACGAAGTTGTTCTGGGTTCATGTCCATGCCAACATTATATTGTTACCAGCCGTAAATGCCAGGGCCTGAGTAGTTACAGGTCAGTGCCCTGTCCCTACAGGGTCGCAATCATTCACAACAGGTCTGTAGGGACGCGCCACTGGTGCGTCCGCCGCACAGGGACAACGAAAAACCAAATACCTGCCCCTGAAAAGGGGAATTGAGGGGGCGAGACCAATTCGCGGGCAAAACATGCCAGCCTGAGTCGTTACAGCATAATAACGGTGTAGAGCAAGGGCGCTGCGAACGCGCCCTTTTCGTTTCTTGTGGCAAGGGTTACATTGGATGGCAGAATACAGCACGTTATGTACGCTATCCAGTGGTGAAAAGCCTTTATGAACTGGTTCAAACGCATCGCACGCTGGCTGCATACGCCACCAGCAAGCACACAGCGCCCTGCGGCCGGCCTGTCGCTATTACAAGAACGGATGGCACAGGCACGCAAAGCGCAATATGCCGAACATTATGACGAAGCCCTGCGTTATTTAGAGCAGGCGACGGAGGCGGCCAATGCATCCCATGAGACAACGGTATTGGCGGATATTGAGCTGAATAAAGCCGATGTGTTGATGTATCAGGGGCGTTATGATGCGTCTGCGGCCTTGCTAGATGAACTGCAACAGGGCGTAGAAGCCGCCAAGTTACGGGCACCGTTAGCGTATGTGCTGTGTTCGCAGGGGCAATTGGCGCAATTACGCGGGGGTTGGTCCGAGGCGACGATGTACTATGAATCTGCTCGGCGTGTCGCAAAGGAAGCGAACCTGGCAGGGGCCGGTGGGCGTGCTGATGGCCATTTGGCCGATATATACCTGCACGAAGGTAACGCGGCGTATGCGTTGCGCTTGCTGCATAATGCGCTGGATAAGCTCAAAAACAGTGGCGACACCGAACTCGTGCCGTATTTTACGGGTCAGATGGGGCAAGCCGAGGCCGATAGCGGACACAGGTTACAGGGCGTAGACCTGATGCGGCACGCGCTAGAGATGGCGACGGCGACACAGCAACGCCGCTACATGCGTCATATCAACCTGCTGCTGGGCAAGCAGGCCCTACAGGTTGCTGATTATGGCGAAGCCTTCAAGCATTACAGCAACGCGGTTGCCCTGTTGCCGCAGGATGAGGCGCTGACGCACAAGCAGCAGAAAATCACGATGCTGAATAATCAAAGTTATGCGGCACTCAAGTTTGGTCGGCTCGATATTGCGGAATCCGCAGCCCAACAAGCCCAGTTGATCGCATCCCCTGCACCGAATCAACCTGTGTTGAAAGATAGAAAGCTGGTCGTGCATACGTGGGCAACGCTTGGCATGGTGTTGCAGGCAAAAGGGCAGGCCACAGAAGCGCTAGCGTATTTACACAGCGCACAGGAGCGCTACGACGATGTGCCTGCGGATGACTTCTTGATTGATGTGTTGCTGTCGTTGGCGGCGGCGCGTTTATGGGCTGGGCGCAGGGGTGAAGCGCTAGCGACGCTAGAGGATGCATTGCAGACGGCTCAGGCGGCGGGGCTAGAACGCCAACAGGCACAGGTGCAGATGCAGTTAGCCGATTTTCATCAGCAAGCGGATGCCATCGGCCAACGAGATGATGAGGCATCTATTGATTACTGGTCTCAGGCACTCGAGTTTTATCAGGATGCGGGGGACGCGGCACAGATGGCGCATTTGTATTGTCAGCGTGGGGCAGCGCGAACGCGCATTGGTGATAGCCGGCGTGCGATCCGCGATTATGAGAAGGCCGCTGAGCAACTCAGCCATTTGCAGGATCATGCAGCGCGTGGGGCTGTGCTGGCCTGTGTCGCACAGACCTACAGCAGTCAGGGGGACATCGAGACGGCGCAGGCATTTTACGTGGAGGCGACACAACTGGCGGAAAAGACGCGGGATGTCGCCGCTGAGGTGCTGCGGCGTGGCGCGTATGGGCATTTTCTGGTGCTGACGGACCGACCCCAGCAGGCCATCACGGAACTGATGTCCGCGCAGAACCTCGCGGGTGATGCTGCCCCGCTGCCACAGAGCGCACTCTGGCATGATAGTTTGGGGATTGCACACCGTTTGCTGAACAACGTCGAACGTGCGCTAGGCTGTCATCAGCAGGCGCTAGCTGCCTTGCGTGCGGTGGATGTGCCGCAGCAGGTGATTGTGTTGGCGCACATGGCCGAGACGCTGCTGGCTAGCTCAGATGCGTCACAGATTGAGGCGGCGGCAGATGCCATCGGACGAGCACAAGATTCAGTGCAGCAGGTGCGCGATGTGCCGCTGACGATACGGGTGCAGATCGTCGCGGCGCAGGTGGCGCTAAGGCAGGGTCAGCTTGATGATGCAGAAAACGCCCTACAGCGTGTGGCCTCACAGATGACATACAGCTATGATAAGCGCTTGCAGGTGCACCTGAGCGCGGCAGAAAGCCGACTCGCTGCTTTGCAGGGTGATGATACGCGGGCGCTGAGCATCTGGCAGGAGGCCGATATATTGCGGCGTCATCTGCAAATGCCGGAAATTAACACGGATTGGCTGGCGCAAACCTGATAGACGAACGAAAACAAAGCGACATGATCGTAGGGACATGGCTTGCCGTGTCCGCTATCTGCGGACGCCAAGAACGGCGTCCCTACACAAATCATCTGAATTTGTTTTGCTTTCTCCATCAGAAACGCATGAATAGACACACAAATAGCACAGATAGCTACAAGGATAAGCATAGACGCTATGGCGACATTCTGGTTTTTATCAGCACCCCTCTATAGCCATACGGATTGGGGCGGTTTTTTGCGCACGGCACAGACATTACAGGCACAGGGGCATAATGTGACCTGGGTGAGTCAGGAGCCGCTACGCGAGGCAATCGAGGCACACGGGCTGGCATTTCAAGCGGTTCAGCAGACAGGCTGGCTATGGCCGCCGCCACCGCCGCCGAATCTCAGGCAGATTAAGCCGCAAGAGGCGGTGATGCTGCGCTATCGGCGGGCGTTGGATACCTGGCTGAGCGAGGATTTGGTCAAGCAAGCCTATGAAGCCATTGTCGCGCTAGCGGATGAGGTGGGCAAGCCGGATGCATTTGTGACGGACCCGTTTTTGAGCGCTGCCGCCTTTGCTGCGGAAAAGCTGGATGTGCCCTTGATCGTTGCGGGGTGGCCTGCGCAGGCCAACCTGAACGAAAATGCGCTCTTTCCGGTGCAACGCGACTTATCCAGTGATAGTCAGCAGCGCATCCAGGGCATTTGCGACGCCTATGGGCTGGATGGCCGCTATTTCTCTAAGGGGGCTGCTCCGGCGATTGTCAGCCCACTGTTGCACATCACGTATTTCACGGCGCAATGGTATATGCAAGAAGCGGCTACGATGCTGCCGCAGACGCAGCACGTCGGCGGTGTGAAGCGTGTACCAGATGAGCCGCCGCCGGGGTGGTTGCAGGACATCCCAGCAGAACAACCACTGGCCCTAATCACACTGGGTACGATTTTCTCTGGTGACCTGGGCTTTTTCAGTTGGGCGGCACAGGCCGCAGCGCGTCAAGGGCTGGTGCCGATTGTCGTGGTGGGCTGGAACCCGATTGAGCCGGATAAGAAAGCCGAGCTTAAGCGTGCGTTACCGGGCGGCACGCGCTTGTTAGCGTGGGCACCGTTTGACCATGTGCTGCCGTGTAGCAAGATTATGATTCATCATGGGGGCATGGGCACGACGCATTACGCGGTGGTGCATGGTGTGCCGCAGATTGTCGTGCCCCATGCAGCGGACCAGCGCATACAGGGGCGGCGTGTGGCACAGGCAAAGGTCGGGCTGAACCTGACGGCGCATGAGGTGCAGCAGGGGCAGCTTGGTCAGGGTGTGAAAGCGCTACTCGAAGCTGATTGGGTGCAGAAAAATGCAGAGCGTGTTGCCCGTCAGATGGCCGCGCAGGGTGGACCGCAACGCGCCGCACAATTGATTGTGGAAGCTGTAGAATAGCAATAGCACGCCTAGAGCGCGTGGATTAGGTTTGTAACGAGGTGTTCGTATGACATCATCACCGAAGCGCCAGTACACCGAGGCGGAATACCTGGCGATGGACGCAGCCAGCGAAAGCAAGCTGGAATATATTGATGGCCAGATTTATGACCTGGGCGAATTGAACGGTTCTGACGCTATACCGGGGATGCCACGACCACGCTATACCCATGTCAGCGAAGCAGATTATCTCGCGCTTGATAAGGCCAGCGAGATGAAGCTGGAATACATTGATGGCAGCGTTTATGCAATGGCTGGAGCCAGTGAAAACCATATCGACATCGTTACGACGTTGACCGCATTGCTATATCGTCCTGTGCGTCAAGGGGGGTGTAAGTTGTATCAAAATGATATGCGCGTGCAAGTAAACGGATTGGGGCGCTATGTTTACCCTGATTTAAGCATCGTTTGTGGCCAACCGCAGTTTCGGGAAGATACCAAACTTGCTACATTGCTTAATCCAACATTGATTATTGAGGTTCTATCAGAAGCGACGGAGTTGTACGACCGCACGACCAAGTTTCATAGTTACCAGCAGATCGACGTGTTGCAAGGTTACGTGTTGGTTGCACAGGATGGGCCACGTATCGAATGTTTTACGCGCAGCGCAGACGATAGCAATGCCTGGATTCTCACGCAGGCCACAGAGCTAGCGGACAGCATCAGGCTGCCCGTGATTGATTTGGCGCTTCAGTTAGCCGATGTATACGAACAAATCACGTTTGCTGATTAATTTTACGGCCCTTGATGATGATGTGCGTATCGTCAAATGTCGCGTAGGGCGTCCCGGCGTATTGTGGGCGCATGTGCTCCCGCACGGCGTCCGGTGCTTGCAGCAGCATGACCTGCAAGCGCTCGATGACAGTGGGTGTGCAGCCTTGACGCTGTGCCCAGGGGAGCAATTCATGCGTTTTGGTCAGCGTCTCTGTGTGTTCGATGCTGAAGCCTGCATCCAAAAAGACACCGCGCCATTCGTATGCGTTCAGGCCGCGCACATGCGACGGATCGCGTAACGTCTCGAAGGCTGTGCGGTATTCGGCGGCTTTCTTGTCATCGGGTGCAAGGTGATCTTGTAGCAGCAACAGGCCGCCGGATTTTAGTACACGCGCACATTCCGTCATGAAGCGGTAGACATGCGTGAAGTGATGCGGCGCAATGCGGCAGGTGACCAGATCGAACGCGGCTTTTGCAAACGGCAGCTTTTCGGCATCTGCGCCGCTGAACGTAATGTTAGCCGCGCCCTGTCGCCCGATGTGCTGGCGTGCGGCCATCAGCATACGTGGCGTTAGATCGCTGGAGATGACGTGTTTCAGATGCGGCGAGAAGGTCAGCGCAGTGTGGCCGCCACCTGTCGCGATGTCTAGCATGTGCCAGTCCGGTTGCGGGGCTGCCAGCGCAAGCAGGCGCTCTAAATCCGGCCCTTGCGAGAATGTCGCGCCACTGACGTAGCCCTGGGCGTATGCACCAAAGCGAGCTTGTACCTGAGATTTTTTGTCTGATGTGGCCATGCGCGTTGCCTTATCTGCAAATTGTGGTTTATCTGATTGAGATATGAAAACGGATTCGTCGGGGCGCAATGCATTGCGCCCAGGGCTTAGCACGCTAAGCCCCTGCAATCATACAGGTTCGTTTTCGTTTATCCGTGAGGCTTATGATTGTATCTGCTGATGCTGTGAAAGCCAAAGCACGCGAATTCGGTTTTAATCTGGTGGGCTTGACGCCTGCGCAGCC
>DAOTTW010000297.1:0-13465 GCA_034437615.1 Anaerolineae bacterium
ACCAACCACGTTTTCAATCATGTGATCGGCTTGTTCGATAGAGAATGCTGCGTTTAGGTCTGTCAGACTGCTGCGTTCGTCTTCTGTCAGCCCAACCCACTCAGCGATAATCTCAATACGATCCTGTATACTCTGTTTGTAGAAACCTGAAAGGCGTGATGTTCTGTCTTTTCTGTCCATGTTGGTATATTAATAGATGTAGGCTTTCAAAAGCTCTCAGGATGTAGAGAATGTCGCAATGTGATGGCTCACTCTAGGCTTGTAATGGCTATGCGAATTTTCTTTTTGCTTGCTTTAATATGCTTGACCGCTTTGAACGTAAATCTGATTCGGGCACGAGATAACGACAATACATCGACATCGACTGGCGATGGTACGCTCAGACGCATTCGTGTACCTATCTTGATGTATCACTATGTTGATGCTTTACCACCTGATGCTGATGCCTATCGACAAGACTTGACCATTAGCGCATTAGCTTTTCAACGACATCTCGCTTATCTTGTTGAAGCAGGTTACCATACTATATCGCTATACGAATTAGATCACGCTCTGCGTTTCGGGGGGCTGTTGGCCGAAAATCCAATTGTGTTGACCTTTGATGATGGTTATATCAATCACTATACGAACGTGTATCCAGCGTTAGAAGCGATTGGTTACACAGCCACATTTTTCATCATCACGGATTTTGCCGACGAGCAACGTAGCGGCTATATGACGTGGCAACACATCACAGAGATAGCTAACGCGGGCCATTCTATTGAATCACACACCAAAAACCACCCCGATTTACGCGGCCGTAATGCCGATTTTTTAACCTATCAGATCATGGGCAGCATCGAGACAATACGACACCATACGCACCAGCCAGCACGCATCTTTTCTTATCCGGCTGGTGCGTACGATAGCACTGTGCTCACGTTCCTTGATGCCGCCGACACCCTGCGAGCGGTAACCACCCATCAGGGAACCCAACATACAACGAACAATCAGTTCGAATTAGAGCGCTTGCGGATTACAGGAGAGATGAGTGTGGCGGAGCTAGATCAACTATTAAATGCAAATGACCCAGAATAAAAAGTTGCGGTGTGTCAGGCAGGGCCGAATATACGCGCCCATCTTAATTCTATCTCATGTGTAAGCCTTGACATTGCCGAAGAACGCTCACATTTAGAAAATCAAGACATTTAGTTGCAATTACAACCAACCTTTGATTTAATATCCTTCTAACAGACACACGCCTGTGACATGATTACAATGGCATGTAAAAGTACGATTAGCAGGAGTAACTGACGTGTCCAAAATCAAGATTAATGAAACAACCTTGCCTGGTGTGGGCCTACGCCACAACTTCGAGACGGAATCCGATAACCATCTCGGTGTACTACACCACCACTCTGGGCGCTTAGACCTGCTTATCTATGATCGCTTCGACCCGGACAGTTGCCAACGCGCTATCGCACTATCTGAGGACGAAGGGCGCGTCTTGGGGGAATTGCTTGGCGCGTCACAGATCACGAGATCTGTAGATAACCTGCAACAGAACATCGGCGGCCTGACGATTGATTGGATCACGATTGTAGATTCCTGGCTGTGCAACGCAACAACGATCAATCAGCTTAAACTAAACGACACAGGCGTTTTGATCGTTGCTGTCATCCGAGATGGCACCACCACACCAATCCCAAAATCAGACTTCCAGTTGCTAAGCGGTGATACGGTCATTGTGATCGGAACCAGCGAAGGCATCCAGAGCGCATACGAAATCATGCAGGGAACATAAGCATGTCCCCACACATCCTAGCTGCCAGCGCCATCGACATCGCCCCTTTCTTCATTGAGCTTGGCATCATCTTTGTTGCCTTGGCGCTGGCCGGACGACTAGCAGATATTATCGGTCTGTCACCCATTCCCTTTTATCTGCTGGTGGGGCTATTCTTGGGCAACCAAACGCTCGTACCGCTTGTCGCCTCAGAGGAATTCATCCAGCTTGGCGCCGAGATTGGCGTTATCCTGCTTTTGTTCATGCTGGGTTTAGAGTATACCGGTGTTGAACTCAAAGATGGCTTACGACGTGGCTACATAGCTGGTTTGGCCGATTTAGCGCTAAATTTTGCCCCTGGCGTAGCGTTCGGTTTGCTCATCGGCATGGAACCAGTTGTGGCGCTGCTGCTCGGCGGTGTGACGTACATTTCGTCATCCGGCATTATTTCCAAGTTGTTTGGTGATCTTGGCTGGCTTGGTAATCGCGAAACACCCGTTATTTTGTCGATTCTCGTATTTGAAGACCTCGTTATGGCGGTTTACCTACCGCTGATGTCCGTCTTGTTGGTTGGTGCTGCCTTAATCGACGGGCTGACATCCCTGGCTATCGCAGCCCTGACGGTTGTCGTCGTTATGTTCGTCGCGTTGCGTTTCGGTGATCGCCTCAGCCACTGGATTTCACACCGCTCTGACGAAATTGTACTGCTAACGGCGTTCGCAATCGTCCTGCTGGTCGCTGGTGTCACACAACAACTGGAAGTGTCGGCAGCAGTCGGCGCGTTCCTGGTTGGTATTGCTATATCAGAACCCGTCGTTGAACGTGTGCACCATCTGACAGTGCCGCTGCGCGATATTTTTGCGGCTGTTTTCTTTGTGTTTTTTGGTCTACAGATCGACTTCGCCGCCCTGGTTCCACTTTTGCCGTTTGCGATAATCCTAGCGATCATTACGTTCATCAGCAAAATGGCGACGGGTGTCTTTGCAGCACGCCGTGACGGTGTTAGTTTGTTTGGCCAGATGCGCACAGGCTCCATTTTGACCATTCGCGGCGAATTTTCTGTGGTCATTGCAGGTTTGGCAGCTACAGCTGGGCTAGAGGCACCGCAGCTCGTACCACTAACCGCTGGCTACGTGCTGATTATGGCCATTGTCGGGTCAATCTTGGTACGTGTGGTCAATCCGGCTATGCGTAGCTTCATGGCATTCCGCCAGAAGCGTCAGACAGCCCGATGAGCAATCAATACAAATACCAGGACAAGCTAAGCGCTAAGGCGCGTCAATTGATCGAGTCGCTGCTTTTGGGAGGCGTGGATGTACAGCCAGAGCCTGTTATGTTCCGCGATTATATGGTTCGCCTCGCGCTAAACCAACGCGGAACGATCAATATTTACTACAGTGCAAAGAGAGACCTCTACACGCTTAAATTACAGGGTGTGCAGGACGCAACCCTGACTGCACAAATAGAAAAACGCTGGAAAGCCCTGTCACCAGCGAGTGAAGAACCGAAGACTCAGGCAACGCGGCCAAAAGTACAAGCAGGCTATTGCGCTTATGTCGATGGTTCATATATCAATGGCTACGTCGGGTATGGGGCGGTTATTTTGCACGACGGGCAAGAGGTGCAGCGCTTATTCGGTCCTGTAACTGCACACACACAACAACGTCAGGTGGTTGGTGAGCTAGCTGCAACCATGCAAGTGTTGAAATGGTGTGAAGAAGAAGCGGTTTCTCATATCGTCATCTACTACGATTATACAGGCATCGAAAGGTGGGCAACGAACCGCTGGCAGGCGAATAACCCAGCAACACAGCACTACAAACGCACGGTACAAGCGTCGCCTGTGCATGTCAAATGGCAAAAGGTCAAAAGCCACAGCGGTGATAACTGGAATGACGTGGCCGACGGACTCGCAAAACAAGCAGCTATATCACAGCTTGTAGCACAACAGGGAAACGTGGACGGTGAAAACTGTTGATGTCAGACACCCTGTAGGAACGCCATTCTTGGCGTCCGGGGCGGCGCAGCCGCGCCGCATTGTAGGTCTATTTCCGCCGTGCTGTGCTAGTCTTTAGTGCTACCAGAAAATCCTATGCGTTTCTGTACCCCCTCCAGCGTAGACGAAGAGATCGAATCGGCATACTTGGCTCCATCTGCCAGCAACGCATTAAGTGAATGAACATCCCCCACTAACTCCGAATAACGTGCCTGTATAGGGCGCAGCGCTTCGTTAACAACTTCTACAACCGCCTTCTTCACATCTCCATAGCCGCGTGCTTCCGCAAAGTCTGCAAGGACTTCTGCTTCTGTTTTGCCCGTGAAACTTTGATAGATTGTCAGCAGATTGTTGACCCCAGCCCGCTCAGGATCATCGCTAAAGCCGATTTCACGTCCAGAGTCGGTAACGGCACGCATCACCTTCTTTTTCACCTGATCGGGTTTGTCGAGCAAGTAAATTGCATGGCCTTCAGAAGCCTCGCTTTTGCTCATCTTCGCCAGCGGTGTATCCAGCCCCATGATGCGTGCACCTGCTTTGGGGATCATTGCCTCCGGAATCGTAAAGATGTCCCCGTAAATGTGGTTGAAACGTTGGGCCAGATCGCGTGTGTATTCCAGGTGCTGGCGCTGATCGTCACCAACGGGTACACGTTGCGTCTGGTACAACAAAATATCCGCCGCCATCAAAGCTGGATAGATGAGCAGACCCGCGCCAATCGAATCTTGTTGCTGCTTGGCTGATTTGTCTTTAAACTGCGTCATACGTTGCAGCCAGCCTAACGGCGTCAGGCATGTCAAAATCCAGGCTAATTCTGTATGGGCGGCTACATGTGATTGAATGAAGATTGTTGCTTTATCCGGGTCAATTCCGCAGGCGATATACAGCGCGGCGACTTCAAGTGATTTCTGTCGCAATGAATCCGGGTCTTGCGGGACAGTAATGGCGTGTAAATCGACAATTGAAAAGAAGCAATCATACGTGTTTTGCTCTTGCACCCACTGCTTCAGTGCGCCGATGTAATTACCAATTGTCAAGTTACCTGACGGTTGTACACCTGAAAACACGCGAGGTTTTGCCGAATTCGTCATGAAGGCCACCTATCGTAAACGGGATCACTAAACCAAAAATAAGTTTCTATCGTATCATCCTGCCAGGTTGCCTTCAACGGGCTATTAGAGGCTGCCTCAAAATCAAACTTACTTGAGTAAAGTTGTCGATGGTTTTGGTACTATCGCTCCAAGTTCGTCTTTGTTCTCACTTGACTTTTGTGGATGATGCACTAAAATGTAATGGTCAAAGTTTAGAAACCTGTACCTGTAGCTCAGCGGATTAGAGCGACGGTCTACGGAACCGTAGGTCGGGGGTTCGAATCCCTCCAGGTACACTCAACGCAGAGCAGAACGAACAAACGCTAGCCTAGTTTGGGCTGGCGTTTTTGTTTTCGTCAGTCCCGCTAACCTGCCCCAGTGGGTGCTTAGATCATTTATTCAACCTGAGACGATGTAAATGTTGGAGATTGTGTTGCGTTGCAAACACCCCAACGCGATCACCTATGGTCTGCTGTGTGCGTAATGCAAGCTTTAACAGCTTTTCAGTTTGCTCAAGCAGCCCCTGCTTCATGTAAGACGCTGCTAAATTCGATTGTGAGCGTGCGTACCCGTAAATATCCGCCCCGCGCTCATAGAGTGTCATTGCATGTTGAAATGCTTGCGCTGCCTTTGTGCTGTCATCCTCTAGCTGATAGCTGCGCCCGATGACGTTATACAAACTTGCCAGGCGGTTGCTGTCAATATTACTGTCGCCGTCTCCACTAGCTGCGTGGACTGGTGCCTGATGTTTTGTCTTGTCACTTTCCAGCAAATCCAGGATTAATTGACGCCCCTGCTGTGGCCGATCTAATAGCAAATGAAGTTCAGCTTGCAACAAGATGGATTGTTCGTCACTTGGTAGCTTATCCAGATATGCTCTGGCTAATTCAGCATTACCGCTTTCCAGGGCAATTCGGCAAAATTCGTTATATAAGCGCCTAGCGAGCTGGGATGTATGATGTTGTTGCATCATTTCGACGCGCTGCAACAAGCGCAATGCGTCGGCATACTGGCCCTGTGAACGGGATAAGATGCCGAGTTCCAGCATGGCATGGGCCTGCACTGTGAAATCACCAGAAGCGCCACTTATCTCAATGGCTTTGTGCAGACCTTCTGCTGCCTCTGACCAGCGTCCGCCGAGGCGCAAACACACAGCATAGCCAATCTGTAACCATTGGTCCTGCATTGTCTGTTGGCGCAACATCCCGCGTTCAAACGTATCAAGCCAGCGTGCGCTCTCCTGCGTATAGGTTGCACATCTCCAAAATGCTACAGCTAATGCTTGTAAATCGACATCAGCAATTGGCTTTACCCGCTCGTTCAGCAGCAAACCCAGCAGCAGACGCTCACAATTTGCTGCATTAGCAACCATCGTAGGCCACAAGCTCGCAAACCATGCGTGCAGCGCATCCCGAAAATCCACAGAGGTCTCGTATTGATCTCGTACAAACGCCTGCACACTAGACGTTAAACCATAGCTATCAGCGCTGGAATGTACACAGACATGGTTCGTTGTTAACTCTGCCAGCGGCCAATGAGCATCATCTGACAGGATAGATAACTGAGATAGCGTAGCTGTGTGGTCCAGATGCAGCCACAACAAACAGCATAAGCGATAGGCTGCATCAGACACGTTATCCAGCACATCGGCAACTAACGTTGATAATACCCGGCCCTTATACACGCGCAGGTCGCCGCCTTGCCCATAAACAGACAAGGCCATGCATAGCCCTAGAGGGTTGCCACCCACCAGATCATACAACTGCTGCGCGATACCCGGCTTCATATCCGATGCAATCAAGGTCGTCTTTGCGACAAGCTGCTGTACCTCTGCGAAATTCAATTCTTGTACAGCCACCGTATGTGTTATGTTGCTCAATGTCTGCTGAGATTGCCCTGTGAGCAAGACAATTGCTATACCAAAGTAAGCTAGCATCTCATCCACATCGGCTAACGACCCCTGCACAAAATCAATCCCATCAATGACAATCACCGCTTTGGAATCCAGCAGGATTTCACGCACACTACGTCTGGCAGATGTGCGCTTGACGCGCTTACGCACCGCTTCGTGTATCGCATCCACCGAAGACGGATTATTTAACCAGATAACGTAATCGAGTTCACGTTCCTCGATTAGATGGCGAACAGCGGTCTGTACCATACTGGTCTTGCCGATGCCGGGTGCACCAAACACATAGACGCACGGTGCATTATGTTCAGCCAGGGCTGTAAGCAGTGTCCGAGATGCCTCTGTGTAGATGTAGTTGTGGTTCAAATAGGGCAACTGCGCGTAGTGGCGCTGCTTCTGATGATGGGTCCGGCGTGACCACTCCATATTGATTAAATACGTCTGCAAGCGCCCTATCGCATGGTCGGCCCAACGGCGCAGCGTGCGGTCCGTCACGGAGGACCAACGTGAATACTGCTCTTGCTTGATGTCGAGATCGACACGCACGTAACGATAGTAAAGCCAACTCCAACCAAGCAACTCACGAGATTCGGTCCGTACATCCTGTTGAATCTGTGTAATCACATGCTCCAACGGCAGGTAGTCCATTGCAGCGTTCAGGACGACCTCGGTTTCCCATGCCGGCGTGTCTGGTTTTGGTGAATCTGCACCGAGCAACCCCATGCTGTAGCGATGACGCAATAACTCACGCTTGATATAAGCCGAGAGTAGATGCTGCAAAACATGCTCACGGGCGCTACTGGCCGCAGGCAATGTCGGATCGTTCAGCAAATCATCTACCAACGCCAACATATATAACGCATGGGCTGCGGATGTATCCGCCGTGCTGTAGACCATGCTATTTAGCACGGCTTCGACCGCCTCGCGTGTGATGATAGGCTGTTCTTTTGCCATCGCTTAACCTGCGGCCTTTCTCATGGCACAAGCGCCATGCACTCTAAATGCGTTCCTTCAAGGCGCGTTCGATCTGGCGTTGCGCATCACGCTTCGACTTGGCATCGCGCTTGTCATGTAGTTTCTTACCACGTGCAACCGCGATTTGCAGCTTAGCCTTGCCGCGTGTCAAAAATAAGCGCGTCGGCACGACGGTATAGCCCTTGTCACGGGTGCGGCCTAAAATCTGTGCGATTTCACGCCGATGTAACAACAACTTACGTGGGCGCAACGGGTCATCGTGGCCAAACGCCGCAGCCTGATTGTATTGTGCGATGTGCATATTCAGCACCCACAATTCGCCGTCACGCTCTTGCACGAACCCGTCGCTGATGCTGACGCGGTTATCGCGGATGGACTTGATTTCTGATCCCATCAAGACCAAACCAGCGTCGTATGTCTTTAGCAATTCGTAGTTATGGCTGGCTTTGCGGTTACGGGCGATAACACGGTTATTGCTATCGCCGCTATCCTTATTGCCCTTGCTTTTATCTTTGCTCATGATTCTTCTGCCAATACTCGCTGTAGATAGCGTGCTGCCTCGCCTATTTCTACATCGCGCCCGTTTTCATCCGGTATCATCGGGATGTTCGGCTCTAGGCCCACACCATCAAGCGGGATGCGTTGCGGTGTAAACCACTCAGCGGATGTTATATGAATAGACGACCCATCGGATAAACTCAGAATTTGCTGGACGGTGCCTTTGCCGAATGTCTGTTGGCCGATCAGAATACCCCGGTCACGGTCCCGGATCGCACCCGCTACAAGCTCAGACGCGCTGGCCGTGCCTCGATTCACAAGCACAACTAACGGTAGTTCCGTTGCCAGCCCGCCGGATTCGGCCTCATAAGTGCGCTCAGCGTCTTTTGTGCGCTCGTAGATGACGACGCCACCATCCAGAAATTCACCCGCCACAGCCACTGATTCTTGCAGCAAACCACCGCTGTTATTACGCAAATCGAGAATGAGGGCCTCTACGTTTTCTGCCTGCAAGTCCTGTAGCGCCTCGCGCAGTTCATCGGGTGTGCGGTTCGTGAAGCGCACCACCTGTACATAACCGATGTTTTCAGCGTCCGCCATAGGCCGCCACACGACTGACGGCACGTTAATCACCGCAAACGCGACGAATGCGTCGAACGTCTCGCCATCGTTCGCCTTCTCAACGGTTAATTCCACACCATTACCGTCTGTCACTTCACCACGCATCTGCTGATCGACCCTGTCTTGCTGGCGTGTCAGCGGCACCGCTTCGCCGTTGATCTGGCGTAGAATATCGCCATCCTCAAAACCGGCTTCGGCAGCCGGGCCGTCTGGGAATGGGTACAAGACAAATTCCCCCATCTCTGAGCGACGCACTTGTACGCCGATGCCACCATACGTGCCTGCTAACACGTCAGCCTCGCTTTGTGCCGTCGGTGGCTCGATGAAGCGCGTGTTGGCGTCTTGCAATTGTTGCAATAAACCCCGGATTGCTGCGTATTGACGTTCTGAGTAGGCAGGTTGTTCGCCAATGTATATCTGGTCTAGAAACCCTTGCACCTCATCCAGCAAGGGGTAACCGGGCGCATCGGGATTTGCTGTATTAAAAGCACGCACAGTCGGCACGTTCACAAAATCTCGCAGGAAAAAGCCACCTGCAAAGCTAGCAGCCAATATCAAGCCGACAAAGGCACCCAATAACACTGATTTGCTGTAACCCGCCGATTGGCGTCGTCTGGTCTCTTTGGTTGACAAGTTCGTTTCTTTCCATGAAACATATGGACATCACAAGTTTATGATACAACGCTCAAAACGCGCTTGGTGTGCCTCGCCTCTGTGAGCAACCCTGCATCGCACCAAGCCTTTGTATTATGATACCAGATGTGAAGTTTGTGCACCTAACAGGCACCATCGCATCACAAGCATACAGCAACCCAAGCGCGAACCAGATGTCGCGTATACAGCACATAAGACCATTGAGTATACACAATATGACCAATTTTGCTGCCAAATTCCCGCAATCGCAACCTTACAACACCAACACAAACGCAGACGATAACAACAAAAACAATCGCAACCGCGCATTAGTTCTGGTTGTTGATGACCAGCAGCCCGCGACACAGATGCTATGCCGTATCTTTAATAATGAGGGCTACGACGCTATACCAGCCTACGATGGCGAGACCGCGCTACAACTCGCAGATGAACACGTACCAGAGCTGATTTTGCTGGATGTGATGATGCCCGGTATTGATGGCTTTGAAGTTTTGCGCCGATTGCGCCTGAGCAAACGCACCGCCAACATCCCAACGATACTGGTTACCGCCAGTAATGACCTTGACAAGATCGAACAGGGGCTAAACCTCGGTGCCGATGATTACATCCCAAAGCCGATTAAAGCCCGCGAAGTCGTCGCACGCGCAAGAAGTAAAATCACCGCCCGCCAACTGCAACAACAACTCGCACAGCGCACACGAGATTTAGAGGCCCTCATCCGCGTCGGGCAAGAGCTTAATAGCCAGCTTTCGCAGGTCTCGGCCTTATTAGACCTGGTTCTGTACCTCGTGATAGACCTCCTGCCGAGCCAGACAGCGGCCATCTACTATCTGCGGCAATGGGACAACTTGCGGGATTACCGCATCGCACGCAAAGATGGCACACACACAGATCGTTACATTGATTACACACCGCTGGTTGACCCTTTGCAAGAGCAGACAATCGTGGCCTGGTCTGAAGGCCAATTGAGCAATGAAGGCGAGCATCAACATGGTATAGCGACCGTACTGAGTCAGGTGGATGACCTGTACGGCATCATTTTACTGCTAGCGGACGAACCGTTCGACAGCCACAATCGACGTTTGCTTGAAGGTATCGGACGACAGGCAACACTCGCCCTTAGCAACGCTGAAGCGTTCATGCTCAAAACCAACTACGCCGAGGCGCTAGCCAGCGAAGTCCAGCGCAAATCTGATGAACTCGAATCTGCACAAGCCCTGCTGATCCAATCCGAAAAACAAGCCTCAGTCGGGCGTTTGGCCGCAGGTATCGCCCACGAGATCAACAATCCACTGATGCCGATTACACTCAACCTGGAGGACATGTATGAGGACATCCAGCAGAATATCAGCCCGGACCCACGCGCACTGGAAGAGACGCTTAATAGCGCGCGCCGCATTCAGCGCATCGTTGAGCGCTTGATGCAGTTCATCCGCAAACGCGACCCACACAGCGCTGATGTCGCACCAATTAACCTGACACACATCATGCAGAATGTGCTGATGCTGAGCAACAAATTCTTCAAACAAAGCGCGGTCAGCATTGAAACCGATGTTGCGCCCGATTTACAAATCCAGGGCAACAGAGATCAGCTAGAGCAGGTTTTCCTGAACTTGATGATTAACGCCCGCGATGCTATGCCGAATGGTGGCACCTTGCACATCAGCGGCTACAGCAAAAAAAACAACGTCATCTTACGTTTTCAGGATACAGGGCAAGGCATCCCAGCGAACATCAAAGACAACATCTTCGACCCTTTCGTTACCAGCAAGGCAGATGGTACGGGCCTCGGCTTGTTCATCAGCTACCAGATCATCGCAAACCATAACGGCCAGATCGAAGTCGAGAGCCATTACGGTAGCGGCGCGACCTTCACGATACGGTTGCCGCGAAAGCAATCGTGAAGGCGCGTTATCGGGTGTCAGGGTGCAGTGCACCCTAGACCCGCCGCCACGCCCGCAGAAATTCGCGGTCATCCAATTCACCATCTGCAAAAGCCTGTGCATCGGCGCGGGTTACGGCAATCGTACTAATTGCCGTCTCTGCATCACAATTAATCACACGCACCCCGACAGCCATTACGTCATTCGATATACTATCGAGTTCCTCAGTAACGATGTTCAACACGTTACGCACCGTGTTATTGATTGCAGGGCCAGCCACGCCACAAGCTGTTACGAGTAACGTGTTTCCCAGCGTCGTCGTCTCGGTATCGACGGGGTTTTCCGGCAGATCAAAATCGCCCAACGCAGACACCAACAACTCATAATCTGCATCCGCTTCGACATCGGCTGCTGCTTGGGTCGCCGTTGCGTCGGCTCCATCGGTTGCCACTTCCGTCGGTTGCTCGGTAGCCGTCGGCTCATCCGTCGGTTGCTCGGTGGCCGTCGGCTCGTCCATCGGTTGCTCGGTGGCCTCGGTCGCTGTGGGTTGCTGGGTTGCCACTTCTGTCGGTTGCTCGGTTGCCGTCGGCTCATCCGTCGGTTGCTCGGCGGCCGTCGGCTCATCCGTCGGTTGCTCGGTGGCCTCGGTCGCTGTGGGTTCCTCGGTTGGCTCATCTGTCCGAGTCGCTGTTGGCTCGTCTGTGATGGATGGTTCTTGGGTCGGTTCGTCCGTTTCTTCTACTACTGCTATTGAAGTTGCCTCTACTACGGTGGCTGTCGGTTCATCCGTCTCAGTTATCGTCGGCTCTTGAGTTGGTTCGTCCGTTTCCTCACCCGCCTGAGCCACAGCCGTATCTGAGGGTTCTGTTGAGTCAGCAGCAACCGTCGTCGGTGTAGCTGGTGGTGCCGTCGTCGTTTGATTGCTCAGCACGAACAGTACACCCGCAACAATGACCAAAATCAACACAGCGACCAGCAGCAAACGCGCAATGCCCCCACGCCCGCTGGAAGATGCTTCTTCGCTGGCGGACTCGGGCTGCGGTGTGGTCTCGCTACTGTCTGCTGGTGCTTCTGGGGACGCCGTTGGCTCTGTTTGTGGCTTGGAGCTGAGCTTCTGCAAAGGCCGTGCGGGTGCTGGCGCTGGAAGCGCCTCGCGAACCGCCTGCAACCCTGCATAATCCGGTTGCAAGGCCTGAACGCGGTCCAACGCGCTTTGGCCTGCATCAGCATCTTCGACGGCATGAGCATACACCCACCACACATCCGGGTTATCGGGTTCGGATTCTAAGAGCGGCTGTACCAACTCGCGGGCGCGGGCATACTGCTCCGCTTCAATTAATTGAAAGGCTTCATCTAATACCTGTTCAGTATCTGGCATACGTCCGTCCCCTAGTCTATGGGTGCACGACCGGTCGGCGTCGTGGCGATCAGCAAAACTGCTGAAAGTGTACATGCAAGTCGATGAAGCCGCAACCAAAAGCGCCTATCCTGCTTGAAGATAGGCGCTGATTTGTAATATCTGCTTTACTTGAGGTGCCCTGAAGAGGACTCGAACCTCCACCCCCGTTAAAGGACACGGCCCTCAACCGTGCGCGTCTGCCAATTCCGCCATCAGGGCTTTTAAGATATGCAATTATAGGCTTTGCGCGAGGTGTGTCAATCCTAATGTCCCGTAATTCGCAAAGCAATCGTACGAGTCGTTATGGCGGCTGACGCCGCCCCGGACACCCCATTGGGTGTCCCTACGGTTCACAGCGTTTGTGTAGGGACGTGCAATGGCACGTCCGCCGAAACACCTACCCCTGTAAACCCCAAACCCCTCTCCCTTCATACCCAAACACAGACATAGGTGGAGAGGGGCTTTAAACGGATTTCTTCCCCCTCTCCTAGCCGCATAGCGGCGGTTGGGAGAGGGGGATTGAGGGGGTGAGGGCCAATTAGCGGGCAAAACATGCCTGCCTGAGTAGTTACATTCAGTGAAAGAAATAAAAAATAAAAATAAAGAGAGATACGCGACAGGTATAAAGCATGAGCGTCCAGCTATTAACAGATTTTATGAAACTGGTTCTGGATATT
>DAOTTW010000298.1:0-5748 GCA_034437615.1 Anaerolineae bacterium
TCAGGCAGGCATGTTTTGCCCGCAACTTGGCCCTCACCCCCTCATTCCCCCTCTCCCGACCGCCGCTACGCGGCTAGGAGAGGGGGAGGTACGCTGTTAAAAGCCCCTCTCCTAGTGCCAAAGGCACGTTCGGGAGAGGGGTTTGGGGTGAGGGCTAAGTAGTTGCACTGACCTGTCCGGGGCGGTGTTACGAATAGTGACAACCGCTGCGTGTGCTATGTCTCGCGCAGGTCTGTGGCGTTGCCGCTGTACACGTTCTGCTCACCGATTGCCACACCGCCGCGATACGCCAGCTTGCGTTCGATAGCCGCCTCGACGTTGCGCTCAAAACGGTTGTTGTCAATCTTACAATCCCGCACACGCCCGAAAAAGGCCCCAACGCGGTTATCGCGAAAGGTATTGTTCGTCAGCGTAAAATCGTGGCTATCGTCCTCGGTGGTGCCTTCGCCTGTATCCCCCACGAAGCCCACGCGGTTCGCTTCGATCTCATTGCCAGAAACGCGAAAGTTGTAGGTCACGCGCCGATTCGGGAAGTAATCGGTCACTGCGCCACCCCGCGTCCAGAGGCGAACGCCTTCGCCATTGTGCCGAATCGTGTTGTTCGTGATGTCAAAATCAAAGGCGTGTTCAATCGCAAAACCCACAAGGCGATTAAAGACGACTGTATTGTATTCCAGCTTGTTGCCATAGCTGTAACCCATCCAGAAGCCGTAATTGCTCTGGCTGACGTTGTTATAGCGATACGTGTTATAGCCGCTGAAGGTGGATTCAACCGCGTTGTTGGTGCTGAAGCGGCAATCGTTGTGCTCGAACAGGTTATGATTGCAGGGCGTGATGCTGCCGGGGTGCTCATAGCCACATAAGAAGATGCCATCACCCCCACACAGGCAGCTATTGCGCCGAAAGACGTTATGCGATGAGCCTTTGACGATCACCATGCCAGCAGCGTCAGCTTCGACGCGGGTGCTGCCATCACCCAGGCGAAAGACGCGGTTGCAAAAGTCGAACTGATTGCCCTCAATGCTGCTGTTGTGCGTGTTGTTCAGGTAAAGGCCCCACCCGCTGTTGAATGAGGCATTGCAGCGCCGCACCTTCACGGTCTCGCAGTTATACAACAAGACGCCGTGCATCTGATGCTGCATGTCACAGCCCTGCACGACGCTTTCCCGCACATTGTTGAACAGCAAGCCGCCGCCATCCGCATCTTCGACGGGCTTCCACAGGTATAAAAACGTGTCGATGCCTTCAATCTCATAAGTGCCGCGCACCGTGATGTTTTCGATGGTCAAGCCGACGCAATCATCACAGCGCAGGCCATGATAGTAACCGTTGAAGCTCAGGTTGCGCACCGTCACACCCGCATAGCCTTCGATGCGCAGGCCGACGCCCGCTTTTTTGTCGCTGGCGATCACGGTCCCGGCTTCAGCGCCTTCGACGCGGATGTTATCATTGGCTATGCGAACACCATCCGGCAAATAAAATAGCCCCGGCGCGAACTGCGTATCTTGCGTTATCACCATGCCGTTTGTCGGCATCACATTCTGCTGCATAAAGCCCTCTTATTGTAACTATTCAGCCCTCACCCCAAACCCCTCTCCCGAACGCGCCTTTGGCACTGGGAGAGGGGCTTTAAACGGCTTGCTTCCCCCTCTCCATCTGTGTCTGGGTATGGTGGGAGAGGGGGATTGAGGGGGTGAGGGCCAATTCGCGGACAAAATGGGCCTACCTGAGTAGTCACGCCGCCCCGGACACCCAGAAGGGTGTCCCTACGTTTCACAACGGTTGTGTAGGGGCGTGCAATGGCGCGTCCGCCGAAATACCTGCCCCTTTTCGTCTGTATCTGTGTCTGTGTCTGTATCTGTATCTGTATCTGTGTCTGTGTTCATCCATAAGTTGCTCACAGATCAACGATCTATGTGCGCTGCCAGCGCGTCAGGCGTTGCTCAATCAGGTTCAGCACAACGAACAGCGACAAGCCCAACAAGCTCATCGCCAGAATGCCCGCATACACTTTAGTATAGGCGAAGCGGTTCCACTGTTCCACAACGATATAATAGCCTAGCCCGACGTTATTGCCGATGCTTTCCGCGATGAACAGCACCGCCACCGCCGTACCAATGCTGATCTTCAGCGCTGTTAGAATGGCCGGGATGCTCGTCGGCAGATACACAAAGCGCAACTTTTGCCACATGCCCGCGCCTAGCGACTCAACCGAATCCAGCGTTTCTGCTGGGATGCCGGAGGCTGCATCGCGCACGATGACATACACCTGAAAGAAGATAATCAGCGCAATCAGGAACACAATCGACGGGTCACCCAGGCCGAAGATGTAAATGATGATCGGCAAGAACACGATTTTCGGCGCAGGGTACAGGAAGTAAATCAGCGGCGACACGAACCGATCCAGCACGGCGCTTTGTGCGGCAAAGATGGCCAGCGGTCCGGCTGTGATCGCCCCTAAGAACACACTGACCAGCACGCGCCGCGCACTGACCAGCGTATGCTCAATCAGATCCCCCTGCAATTCTGCGCCGAACGTCTGCACCACCGTCAGCGGGTCGGGCAGGAACGCCTCGTTAAGCTGGTCGGCGGCGAAAAACCACAGCAGCAACAGCGCAGCCAGATCGAGCAGCAGCGTGTTGCGACGGTTGCTGAAAAAGCGTTTCATCGGAGGCTATTCCTCAATAACTGCGAATTACAGGCCCAGGCAGCGGCGTATCTGCATCGTAAATTCCACAAAGGTCCGGTCATGGCGCTGTGGGTAGTCCTCATGTGTCAGCGGGGAATCTAAGATCGTGACGGTGGTGATGGGCGTGTGTGCGCCGATAATCAGGATTTTATTCGCCAGCAACGCCGCCTCCTCAACGTTGTGCGTCACCATCACCGTCGTCATGCCGAGGTCACGCTGAAGCGACCACAAGAGCTTTTGCAGGCGCTCCCGCGTCAGTTCATCCACAGCGGCCAACGGCTCATCCAGCAGATTGACCTCGCTATCCAGCGCCAGCAGACGCGCCAGCGCCACCCGTTGCCGCTGCCCACCGGATAGCTGGCTGGGGAATTGGCCTGCGACGTGCGCAATTTCCAGGCGCTTCAGCCAATACTGTGTGATTTTGCGGCGTTCTTTGCGCTCCAGGCGGCGGATCTTCAAGCCGACTGCGATATTTTCGGCGGCGCTGAACCAGGGCAGCAAGCCATACGCCTGTAGCATCAGGCCAATGCGCGGCGACGGTTGCGTTTGTGGCTGGCCACGAAAATAGACCGTTCCGGCTGTGGGGTGGCGTAGGCCCGCCATCAGATACAGCAGCGTGGTCTTGCCGCTGCCGGACGGACCCAGTATCGCCCAGGAATCGCCTTGCTCGACCTGCCAGTTAAAACCTGCTATCAGTGGCTTGGCGGCGTCATAAGCAAAGCTGACAGCCTCAAAGCGGAGCATACATGCTGGCATTAGTCGTCTGTGGCTGCCTCGGTTGCGGCTGGCTCTGGTTCTGGCTCTGGCTCTGTTTCCGGCAGGAACGACGCATCCACAATATCAATGTAGTCCACTTGCGCGTCGATCAAGTCCTGGTCACGCATCCAATCCACGACCGCCTGCGTTTGCTCTTCGCTTGGCACACGCGCCGTCACAAATTGCGGGATCGTGTAGGTCTCGCGCACAGGGTCGGGCACCTGAACCGGCGTATCGCGGTAGGCTTCTGGGTCGTCGTTGATGAGTTCAACGGCCTCTTCATAGGCCGCGAGGAAGGCGCGTACCGCTTCGGGCTTTTCGTTTAGTGTCTGCTGCCGGAAGGCGATCACCGTCGGGATAAAATCGGTGGCGTCGTTGTCGCTGAGGATAACGGCCCCGCCCTGCACATTGCTGGCCAGTGTCGTCAGCGGTTCGGGCAGTGTGGCGGCGGCGACTGTGCCTGCGGCAAGCTGTTCGAGTCGTACTGGTATCGCTGAAATCTCCAAGTAATCATCGCGCTGCGGCTCGTAGCCTGCTGCCCGCAGCATGGTGGTGGTCAGGTATTCGATGATCGTGTTGCTAGCGGTGGCGAGTTGGGCGCTGTTGTCTTGCAGCGCCGCAATTAGCTCGTCCGCTGTCGTGATGCCGCTGTCGGCGTTGGCGATCACCGAAAAGTAGCGGAATTGCTCGGTAAAAGCGTCGTGGCGCACAATCTTGATGTCTGAGCCTGCAATCGAGAGCAGCACCACGCCGACCATATCCGTGTTTGCGCCGTCTACATTGCCTGTCTGTAGGGCGATCTGACGATCACGGGCGCTGTTGAATGGGATTAACTCGACGGTGACACCCGCCTCTTCATATAAGCCTTCGGATTGTGCCACGAAAAGCGGCATCGTGTTCAGCACAGGTAACACGCTGATCTGCAACGTCTGGTTGTCCGCGTCCTGTGCGCTGCTACCGACAAAGGTGATGCTCAGTAGCAGTAGGGCCAAACCCAATCTATGCATTTTGAAACCTTTATGTTGATGTTGAGTACATAAGCCAATACGCAAAGTGTAACCGCAGGGTCTCACAGGCTAACTATCGCTGTATTAGAATCAGCACAGAGTAGGGCGATAGAGTATACAGCATCATCGGGCCGTTATCCACCCAACAATAAGCTCAGTGGTGGGCGTTCGCTCAGGATGATCTCCGCTGAGGCCGGCATTCCGCTGACAACAGCGACATCCGGCCCCTGTGGGATAGACCAGACGTAAGCGTTATTTTGATCTTGCTCTAAGCTGATGCGCACCTCAAATAGCGCATCCTGACTGAAGAATTGCCCTGCCAGCGCTTCATCACGCAGCACTTGCAGCATCTCATCGTAGCTCGCGGCTACCCGTGACACACGCTGCACGGTTCCCATTAAGTAGCCGCGCCGTTCCCGCGTGACCGCCGCTGGCAGAATGCGCACGCCCATACCCGTGCTGACCTGCGTCGCCTGCCCCAACGTCACGAACGTGACCGCTTCCAGATCACGCGCTGCGCCCTCGTAGCTTTCGATGCGCAATAGCAACGTACCAGCGTCAACGGGCTGGCCTTCCTGCACACGCACACCCAACACACGCCCATTCACCCCACCGCGAACCTGTGCCGTGCGTTCCTGGCCTGCCTGTGTTGTATAAAGCAGCGTCGCTAGCCACGTATCCGGCAATAGCACAGCGCCCGCTTCTGCATTCAACACAGCAATACGGCCTGCACGCGGCGCACGCACGTCTAAAATCGGGTTGCTGCGGATGAGCACGGCCTGCGTTTGCTGTGTATCGGTCAGCGTGCCGAAAACGCCCCACAGCAGCGCCACCACAATCAGCGCACCCAACGCCAGCAAAGCGAACCATGCCGCCGGGGATGTGATGCGCAATAGCTGGTCTAGCTGATCCGGTGAACTGATGTGGTCCAGCGCTTCTTGCCGATAGGTGCCCTGGCCCCCGATAGGTGCGGTCATGCGGTGTGTCCTTATTCTGGCTCTGGTTTTTGATAATTGGCCGCATTTTATGGCGGTTTGTAACGACTCAGGCAGGCCCATTTTGCCCGCGAATTGGCCCTCACCCCCTCAATCCCCCTTTTCAGGGGTAGGTATTTGATGTTTGACCGTATTTTGTGGCGGCTGACGCCGCCCCGGACACCCCGTTGGGTGTCCCTACGGTCCAAAGCGGCTGTGTAGGGACGCGGCTTGCTGCGTCCGCTATGAAAAACGCACGGCCAGGCTATCGTGTGCTGCTACCATTGCAGTATAGCACGGCCTACATCTGCGTTGCGACCTG
>DAOTTW010000299.1:0-14131 GCA_034437615.1 Anaerolineae bacterium
GCCGCGTAGCGGCGGTCGGGAGAGGGGGATTGAGGGGGTGAGGGCCAAGTTGCGGGCAAAACATGCCTGCCTGAGTAGTTACAGGCCAGTGCCCTGTCCCTACAGGGTCGCAATCATTCACAACAGGTCTGTAGGGACGCGCCACTGGTGCGTCCGCCACACAGGAACAATGAAAAACCAAATACCCACCCCTGTAAAGGTTTGGGGCGAGGGCTGAGTAGACCGACACTAAGGGTGCATGGCCCCATACTGATTAAACAACTGCTCGATCAACTGATGGGCCAGCGCAAATAACGGCTCATTGGCTTCGTTGCGTTCGTCGTGGTGCGCGTCCATCATGGCGCGTAGCGGCGTCGGCAGCTTGTAGGGCTTCTCGTTTTCCAGCAGCACCTTATCCGCTACCAGGATGCCGCCGATCACCAGCGGCGCGTACAGCTTCTCAAAATCAAGCTGCCCGGCTTTGATCGCCGTGATGAGGTTATCGGCTTTCGTGCCGCGCTGTTCGGGCTTGACCAGTGGCTTGCCTGTTACGCCTTCGATGCGGTCATAGGCGTGCAGGATGGCATCGCGCATCAGGTCCATGTAGGCAAAATGGGCCACCGCCCGCAGCGGAAATTGTACCATGCGCTCATCGCGGCTGATGATGCGCAGCAGGCTGCCGAACCATGCAGGCAGGTCGATGGCTTCCTGCTGATTTTGCAATTTGCCCTTATCCAGCAGGCGGCGCACATTCAGTTCTCTGCCGACGATCAGGCGCACGTCGCGCTCTTCAGCGGCGGCCAACTCCACCACGAAGGTCAGCAGGCGTGCAATCAGGTTCATTTCCAGCGCTTGCACGCTGTAGCTGCTCTTTGAGAAGTGCTTTTTCGTCTCTGCGTACAGGATTTCATAGGTCTTGCGGCGCGTGATGCGTGGCAGCACCTGATCGCGCACGACATCCAGGTTTCGCAGCAGCATGGCGCGGTCGTCGGCATGATCCACCAGCGACCACAGCGTAACGTAAGAGGGTTCCAGGTCCGCGAATTTCCCCACCTTGCCGCCCATAATCGTCAGGTTGGCCTGTATCACACCGCCGCGATTGGCGTCTGTAAACCAGGTCAGGTCGCCCAGGTCTTCGATCTGTTCCTGGCGCTCTTCATCAAGGAAGCTCAGGTTCACATGGCCCCCGCCTTCGGCTTGCCGGATGCGGTTCGGCTTGCGTTGCTTGGGTCGCACCTTCGTTTCCACGCTGATTTTATAGTCGCTACTGGGTGTGGTATCCGGCAGCGTGGAGACAGGCAGCGAAATACGCCCGACTTCAGCCGGGCGCACATCCACGACGAGCTTTTCGTGCTTGCTGATGAAGCGCCCTTTGGCTTTGTTGGCGTCACGCTCTGGCAGGCGCAGCCGGACGGCCACTTCAAGCTCGCTATCGGTTGTATTCTGCACCAGAATCAGCACCGACAGCGGACGCCCTGCACGGTTGACACGCGGGCGCAGCGCTAACGCTACCTGGGCTGCACCAATCGCAGCGCGTTCACCGCTGGTGATGTGGCCCAGTAAATCTGGATAATTGCTCATTACTTGGTCGGACATGAGTTCACCACTATGAAACTAGGATTGCCGTCTACATGAGGTGTAAAATTCGTACATCGTGGGCGCAATGCATTGCGCCTCTACAGATTGTCTGGGTTGGTGTAACGACTCAGGCAGGCCTATTTTGCCCGCGAATTGGCCCTCACCCCCTCGCTTTTCAGGGGTAGGTATTTGGTTTTTCGTTGTTCCTGTGTGGCGGACGCACCAGTGGCGCGTCCCTACAAACCTGTTGTGAATGATTGCGACCCTGTAGGGACAGGGCACTGACCTGTCCGGGGCGGCGCAAGCCGCCATAAAATGCAGTCAATCATGAAAAACCTACCCCTGAGAAACCCCTCGCTCCCCCTCTCGATTGCTGTCTGGGTATGGTGGGAGAGGGGTTCGTTTTGTTCAGCCATCAGGTATTAGGTTAGGTTGGCGCGACAAGCCAATGAAGATATCCTGAATTATACTACGATGAGAGCGTTTTGTGTCTGTATACGCGCAAGATGGGCGTTATACGTCGTTAGAAAACGCTAACGCGGCTATGAGCGCAGATACGACGCGCCGTTGATGTCCACGATGGCACCTGTGGTAAAGGCCGCTTGCTCTGATGCCAGAAACAGCACCACGTAAGCTACTTCCTGCGGTGTGGCGACGCGGTGCAGTGGGCTTTGCTTGCGGATGGCTTCGCCCTGTGGCCCCTTCAAAATAGCCGTCGCCATTTCCGTGTCGATGAAACCGGGCGCGACTGTATTCACAAAGATGTTATGGGGTGCCAGCGCCTGCGCCAGCGATTGCCCCATGCTGTTCATCCCGGCTTTGCTGGCCCCATATGCTGGAGACGTTGGTTCACCCCGGAAGGCCCCGCGTGATGAGACGTTCACCACACGGCCACCCCCAGCGCGCAGCATGTATTGCGCCGCACAGTAGATGCAATTGGCCGCGCCTAATAGATTCACGTGCAAAATGCGTTGCCACGCCGCCTGCCATTCGCTGTAGGTCATATCCGTCAGGGGGTGATCTTCGTAGATGCCCGCATTATTCACCAGAATATCCAGCCCGTTCATGCGCTGATGCACGTCATCGACCATGCTGCGCACGGCTTGCGGGTCGCTGATGTCGGCCTGTGCCAGCATGTGCCCGTCACCGGGCAGCATCGCCAGTGTCTCGTTGGCGGCTTGCTCGTTGCGCGTGTAATTGATTGCGACGCGGGCGTTGTTCTCTGCGAATTGGCGTGCTATCTCACGCCCGACGCCACGCGACCCGCCCGTAATCAGGACGACCTTGTTACTAAAGTCTAGTGCTGTGCTTGTGTTCATGGCTGTTATGCTCTCTTTCGTTCGGCTTCTCACCGTGTATCAATTTTTGCGTATCAATTTTTGCGGCATATCATAACATCTCGATATTCTGTTAACAGCGGCAACCAGGGTAGCACCACAAGAAATCGTGGATAGCTAGAACTGGGCGCTGCGTAACGACTCAGGTACGTGTCCCATGCTCAGTCGCCAGACGTTAAAACGTCAGGCTCCGGTACCGACAAGCCTGCTCAAGCAGGCTGTATGCAGCGCGCAATAGCCCCCTTCAGGGGGGTTGGCCCTGCGGCAGCCGCTGGCTTTAGCCAGTGGCGACAGACACAGACTGGCCTGAGTCGTTACGATTACGGAGGTCTACGCTGAAAAAGGCGAGTTGCCTTCGGATTTTGGGACAAGTAGGTATTTCGGCGGCGCGAGCCGTATCGCCGCTGTTGCAAAAACGTGACTTGTTTTTTAGCTGAAAAAGCCTTACATCTTATATCATCTCAAAAATGCCAGACTTGTTAGAAGAGGCTAATCATGCAAGAGAACGTTACACCCAGCAACGGTATGACCATTACGGAGGACACACGTTTCGCCAGTGGCGTCTATCACCTGCCGGATGGCATTCGCATCGGCGCGGATAACATCAGCATCGAGGGCGATAACACGACCATCCTCAGCGACGTGCAAACAGGCGTCGGTGTGCAAATGAGCGGGCAAACAGGCGTCAGCATCCGCAACCTGAGCGTGTCGGGCTACTATCACGGCCTGCGCTGCGACGATTGCCGTAACCTCACGCTGGAAAACGTCACAATCCGCAATACGCAGGAAATCGAGGGCATCGAGACGTTTTTGTACCTGTGGCTGCCCGTTGAAAAGTCCTATGGCGGTGCGCTACTGTTCAACAACGTCCGCGATAGCAGCGTGCAGGACTGCGACTTTCAGCATCAGATGCACGGCGTGCTGCTTTACAACAGCGAACGGGTCACGGTGCAGCGCGTCAACGCTTCGTTCAACAGCGGATGGGGCGTGTACTTATCCAACGCGAGCCACTGCACAGTTGAGGATAATCAGCTTGACTTCTGCAACCGCGTGTTTCGGCGCGATGATGGCAGCATCCGCGTAGAGGCGGACGCATCCGGCATTGTGCTGGTCAAAGGCTCGTCGCATAACGTCTTTCGGCGCAATAGCTGCCTGTGCGGTGGCGATGGCATCTTCCTGTGTGGCTATGAGCACCCCGGCGTCATCACACCCTGCAATTACAACCTGTTTGAGGAGAACGACTGCCGCCTCAGCCCCAATAACGCCGTTGAATCCACGTTCAGTGAGGGCAACATCTACCGCAATAACGATTGCAGCCGCAGCAATTACGGCTTCTGGATGGGCTACAGCCACAAGAACACGCTGGAAGGCAACAACATCGAGTTCAACCGCTTTGCTGGCGTGGCGATTGAGCACGGCTTTGACTTCGACATCGTGAACAACACGCTTAACCGCAACGGCGAAGGCGTGCGCCTGTGGACGCGGGGCGGCGCGGTGATCGACTACTTTCCAGATCGGCGCGTGTCGTTCGACTTTCGCATCAAGGACAACCTGTTCGAGGGCAACAACACGGGTTTCGTGGGCGATACAGGCGCTGAAATTAGCGACGACGCCAGCCATCACTTTATGCTGGAGGCTAATCAGTTCAACGGCAACCGCATCGGCGCAAACTTTGGGCGCGTGCGCGATTGTAGCCTGAGCAAAAACGTGTTTACGGGCAATCTGGTCGCGGCGGTGCAGGTCGCGGCGGTACATAAGGACGGCGTGACGCTGGATCATGATAACATCTATGGGCAGAATGCCACGAATTTGAACGAGGTGTGATCGTGCCAGCAGAAATCTGGGAAAACGAAGCAGCCGAGCGCCTGACGCTGGATGGCACCTGGCAAATCGAGATCGGCGGGCAGGTGGGCGACGTGACGGTGCCCGCCGCCTGGGAAGCACAGGGCTACCCGCGTGACGTAGACAAGGCCGTTTATCGTCGCACATTCAGCATCCCTGCCGCATGGCAGGGCCGCGTGCTGCGCTTGCGCTTCGGGGCCGTCAGCTATCATGTAATCGTGCTGGTAAATGGCGTGAATGTCGGTGAGCACTACGGCCTGTGGACGCGCTTTGAACTGGACATCACGCAGGCGGCGCAGGTCGGCACGGAAAACAGCATCGCGCTACATATCACCAAGCCGAGCAACGACATTAACGGCGAGTACGGCTATCGCGATGTGCTGGTGGGCTTTATCCCGTATATCAGCACGACTTTCGGTGGTCCCTGGCAGAGCATCGAGCTAATCGCACACGAAGCACAGCCGGATGTAACAAACCCTGTGGGGACGCCACCCATGCCGCCCGACCAACGAGACGACATACCCACAAATCAGGACATCTTGCACGGCTTGTATCCCATTCGCGGCATTTTGCATTGGGGCTGGTGGCCGGACCGCATCGCACCCGCGCCCACCGACGCCATGATCCGCGAGGAGTTTCGGCGCGTGCGTGGGCTGGGTTTCAATCTGGTGAAGCTGTGTCTGTTCGTGCCCACCGAGAACGTGTTTCGCATTGCCGACGAGATGGGCATGTTGCTCTGGCTGGAATTGCCGCTGTGGTTGCCGCGTATGAACGCGCACCTCAGCAAGCAGGTGCGCGAGGAATACGCCGACATATTGGCGCAGGTGGCGCAGCACCCGTCAATTGTGATCTATAGCATCGGCTGTGAGCTAGAAGCAGGCGTTGACGACACGTTGCTCTACGACCTGTACGACATTGCACGCGCACGCATCGGTAACGCGCTGCTGATCGTCAATTCGGGCAGCAGCGAAGCCTACGGCGCTGCTGAGATCGGCTCATCGGATTTTGACGATTACCATTTTTACAGCGATCTGCACTTCTTCGAGCCACTGATTAAGCATTTTCGGCGTGATTGGCGCGAGAAACCTGTGATTTTCGGTGAATTCGTCGCCTATGACGATTATCGGCATCCGAGGGCGTATGCTGGCGACCCCTGGTGGCGTCAGGTCTACGGCGTGGATGCGGGCATCCATCGGTGGGCCTACACAGAGCAAGAACAGCGCATCGCAGCGCTGAAGCTGCCGTTTTCGCATGATGAGCATGATGAACTCTACGAACTGGGCCAGAAACATTCGGTTGCCATGCGCAAGCACATCTTAGAAGCGACACGCAAGTACAAGCATATTGTGGGCTATGTGATTACCTGTATACGCGACACGCCCATCAACACCGCAGGCGTGTTTGATGACCTGGGTCATGCGAAATTCAGCGCTGAGCTATGGCAGCAGATCAACAGCGAGACGGCGCTGGTGCTGGAAAGTGGTCGGCGGCGTAAATGGCGTAGCGGCGATATGCCATATCCGCAGGACATATACAGCTATCGTGGTGGTGACATGCTGGACCTCAGAATACTTGTCGTGGGTAACAAGCCGGACGGGAAGCGCCTCAGTGCTCATTTCACCCTGCCAGACGGCACCTCGTTTTTGCAGACGCACCAGGAAAGCGCCGACGATCTGCCGATCACGGGGACCATGCCGGAGGTAGACGCGCCGCAGGAATGGACCCTGCACGCGACATTCGGCAAGGCGCGTAATCAGTGGCACATCTGGCTTTACCCGCATACGACCTGGCGCGAGCATATTGGGGTTTATGATCCGTCGGGGTTGCTGCGCTTTGGTGATGCGTTGCCGACGCATGATTTTACATCTGACACGATTTTATTTACGACAGCCTACACACCACAGGTCGCGGATTACGTGCGGGCGGGTGGCAGGGCGATCTTGATGCAGGCAGGGCAGGGCGCGCTGCCCGTGCAACAGTGGGGTTTTTGGCAGGAATCGCTGCCGTTGCCGTACCCGCATGAGGTGTGGCGGCGTTTTGGCACAGGTGAAGGTGAACAAGCCCTGAGCTATCGCTTGTATCACGTCGCGCCACAATTCGCCTTTGATACGGATAAGCTGCCTGAAGCTCTGCCGGATGCCCAGATCAGCCCCGTGCTACGACGCCTGCATACGCGCCTGTTCACCGTCACGGATTACATGATCGAGGCACGCATCGGCCAGGGTGTGTTGCTGGCAACCACGCTGAACCTGCTCGGCGGCGATGGCGGTCAGGCGACCGACTGGCACAGCAACGTCGTGGGTGATACCCTGGTGCAGGTGATGGTTGATAGCCTGTCGGCAGGTCAGCAGATCAGCTAGCGCAGCGTCCCTGTTTCGGCAGTGTCACGTTTCAAGCATCTGGTTTGACCTGCATTCATGTGCCTTGCGGCAGGCGCTAGCCGCATACGACTTCCCTACGACGGGTCGCCGTGTATGCGTGTGGCGCTATTGGGTGTCTGGCGTGAAGGCCTGGACGCGCATCGGCTGGCGTTGTGCCGCCGACTGCTTCACCGCTTCCATCAGGTAGAAGGTCTCGATGCCTTCGAGCAGATTCGGCGAATGTGGCACATCCTGCAAGATAGACCGAGCGAAGTAGTCGGTGTAATTGGCAAATTCGCCGTAGTGCATCCCGTGCACCTCGTTGTTGAAGTGATAGGCGCGGTACGCATATAACAGGTCGTGCTGGACCTCGGTGCCATCCGCCGCCGTGTGATAGTAGCGCATATCGTGGTACTGTGCCATGCTGCTGCCAGCAGAGCCGTACAACATGCATTCAATCGCGTTGCGTGCTGATGCCAGTTCATGCACGCCGTAGTGCCCCATCACCCGACCGAGCTTGCCGGACCTGCTGATAAGGTTGACGATGTACATATCATAGGATTGTGCGTTGTATTGCTTTGCTAATGCGGAGCGCGTGCGGTAGGCGTGGACTTCTTCGATTGGCCCCAGATACCAACGCGCCAAATCCAGCGGATGGCTGAGGCCCGCATAGACCCAATCGGTAGCGTTGAGCGCCCAGGTGCTTTTGTCGTAGAACCAATCCATACGGTGCACATAATGCGCATCGAGCATTTCCAGGGTGCCGATGCTGCCCTGTTCGTAATCGTGACGTTGCCGCCGAAACGACTCGAAGAAGCGCGTGCTTTGCCCGACCAGCAATTTACGTCCGGTGCGCTGTGCCGCTTCCAGCACCCGTTCAGCATCCGCCACCGAGTTCACAATTGGCTTGGTACAGATGACATGCTTGCCAGCCTCGAATGCCTGTACGATGTGCTCACCATGCAGGTGATCCGGCGTATAGATGGCGACAATTTGCACATCCTCACGCGCTAGCATCTCGGCATAGTCGCTTGTATAGAAAATATCAGGCACGTCATGCCGCGCCGCTGCGAGCTTCTCGTCGCGCAGGTCACAGCCCGCCACTGCCCGCGCATATTGCGCTCTTGGCTGTGCATCGGCTGGCGTTTGTCCTACGTTCGGTGGCGTGGGATGATTGAGCGCGACAAGTAACGTGCGACCTTCGTGTAAACCGAGTACGCCGACGCCGAGTTGGTTTGTCATTGCTCTTTACCTTACCTTACCTTACCCCTTCAGCCCGGAAAGCTGAATGCCCTCGATAAAGTAACGCTGCGCGAAGAAGAATAGCAGCACCATCGGCAACATCACCAGCACAGACGCCGCAATCAGCCGATCATAGTAGATCGTGCCGAACTGATCCTTGAAGAAATTCAGGCCGACGCTGACCGGGAATAGCTCTGGGCTGCTGAGGAAGATGAACGGCTCGAAGAAGCTGTTCCAATTCCACCAGAATGTGAAGATAACGACGGTTGCAATCGCAGGTTTGCTCAGTGGCACAATCACATTCCAGATGATTTGCAGCGTGCTGGCCCCGTCGATGCGGGCGGCTTCTTCTAGCTCTCGTGGGATGGTCGTAAAGAACTGCCGTAGCATGAAGATCAGGAAGGGGTTACCGAAGAAGGATCGCACGAACAACGGCCACCAGGTATTAACCATGCCCAGATCACGAAATAGCTCGTAGACGGGGACAATGGTCACGGGGAACGGCAGCATCATTGTGCTGAGCAAGACCACGAACAGGACGTTCTTGCCCGGTGCGCGCAGGCGTGCGAAGGCATACGCCACGACAACGCAGGACAACAAATGCCCGATGATGTTGAGCGTCACCAGGACGCCGGAGTTGAAGAAGAAGCGCGGGAAGCGCACCTCTGCAACCTGTGTGGTGAGTGCATCGACGTAGCCCTGAATGCGCAGTTGTGGGTACAGCGCACGCTCTAGCAAGGCCGGGTCTATGTCAAACGCGCCGCTGATGCCATCCTGTGGGACCAGTAGCGCCATCTCCCGCGATTCGCCCACTAGTGCGACGTTGCGCATCTCTATCGCGCCGACACCCTCGCCAAAATTATCCTGCACGCGGTAGGGAATGCGCCCGAACACGTCGCCCCGTGTGCGCGTCAGGCCGCCAAGCTGCGCCAGTTGCAACGTCGCCGCGTCATCCGCGAAGATCACCAGGCTTTCCTGGGTGCCACGCGCCAGCAATACAACCTGTCGCCCTTCGTAGTCGCCCACTTCAACCAGCAGGCCATTCACCCGATCTGCGCGCCAGGCATCAACCGCTGCGTTAGCGACGATGAAGGCCTGTTCATCCAGTTCGCTTTTGTCCAGGATGGGCTGCCAGCTTTCCTGCGAGATGAGCACATATTGCTGTTCGCTGCTGTCGCCTTCGATGTCATACAGGCGCAGCTCCGTCTCGCCCACATCGGCGAAGCCACCTTCAGCGATGGCATCCACATCCGCCAGACGCGCCGACGATACACTATCGACCGGGGCCACGATGCTGAGTTCACTTTCCGGCCCCAATGCAATCAGGTCCATCGAGATGCCATCCATCTCGATAGTGCGGCCTCTGAACGTGATGCCAGCAATTTCGGTGCGCAGGCGATCCCCGGCGTTCACCTGGTCGAGCGGTAAGCGTGCTGCCGCTGACGACAACGCAGCCACCGGGACGACGGCCAGCGTGTCACCGTCGCCACGCGCCAACGCGACCACCTGCTGCCCGTCCCAGTCGCGGACGTTGAATAGCACCCCGTCGATTGCCTGTGTTGTGGCGTCGCTGAGGTCGTCGCTGGGTGCAAACTGCAATTCTGGCATACGCGCCACGTTAATCACAGTCGTATATTTGCGCGTGCCGATGCGCGCAACCGTCCGTGTTTGGCCGTCATGTTCTACGCGCCACAGGTTAATTTCGCGGTTAGTGTCGCCTGCGGTCGTCGTTTCCCAGGCTTGCGGTATCCAGATCGGCGGATTGGTGAAAATCTGCCAGGGTGGTTTGAAGCTAGCCGACAGCATCCACAACATAGGGAAGAGCATGAAGGCGGCGGCGGCCCCCAGGATCAGATAGCTGCCGACATGCCGCAGGAAGCGCTGCCATTGCTTGGTTTTGCGTAATGTACTCAGCCGTTTGCGTAGTGTCATGACACGTCTCTCCTGCTAGCGGGTATCGTTTTCATAGTAGACCCAGGCCGCCGACGAACGCACAACCAGCAACGTAACCGCCATAATCACGACGAACAGAATCCATGCCAGTGCGGACGCATAGCCCATCTGCACGAATTCGAAGGCGCGCTCGTACAGGTAAATCATGTAGAACAGCGTGGCATCGTTGGGTCCGCCGCGTGTGAGCACAAAGCCCGTATCGAACACCTGAAACGCGCCGATAATCGCCAGCACCACGTTGAAGAAGATCACCGGGCTGAGCATTGGCAGCGTCACCTTGCGGAACCTGGCCCAGACGCCTGCACCGTCAATCTCTGCGACCTCATATAAAACCGTTGGGATGCCCTTGATACCTGCGAGGTAAATCACGATCTGGCCGCCGACGGTCCACCAGCTCATGATAATCATGGCGGGCAGCGCCCATTGCTCGCTGTTGAGCCAACCGGGGCCTTCGATGCCGAACCAGCTTAGCACGATATTCAGCAGGCCGCCCTCTGGCCGGAAGATGTACAACCACAGTACGGCAATCGCCACGCTACTGAGCACGCTCGGAATGAAGAAGATCGTGCGCCAGATGTTCACGCCGCGTAGCTTCTGCGAGAGTACCATCGCCAGCGCCAGCGCGATCAGCGTGCCGCCAGGGACCGCCCCAAGCGTATACAGCGCCGTCACCCGCAGCGACTGCCAGAAATCCGAGTCGCTGGCGATGCGCTCGTAATTGCGCAGGCCGATCCAGGTCGGCTCAGTCATCAAATCGTAGGATGTGAACGACAGATAGAAGGAGCGCAGCATCGGGTAGGCGATGAAGACCGAGAAGCCCAGCAACCAGGGCATAATCAGCAGGTAAAACGTGAAGGCTTCGTGGCGGGCTTGCTTGGAGCGCATGACTTTGCGAAAGCTGTGCAGCATGGGTGGCAATCCAAAAAAAGTCTAATTTGTCGATGAGTGGTGCACAAATAAGTACGGTATTGCAGGGGCGGGGTATCACCCCCACCCCTACAGACTGCTGTTTATTCGGTAGCCGAGGCAACGCCCTCCTCGGCGCTTTCGGCCAGGCACTGATCGGCTTCGGCAGCCAACGCATCGAGTTCAGCCGCGATGTCGATCTCGTCGCCGCCATCGCTCATCACGCGGGTCAGCAGGTCGCCTGCGGGCGTAAAGACACACGGGCCATAGTACGGGTTCAGTTGTTCATCCAGCGTATCGAGGTAGTTGGCCTCTTCGATGAACACACCCCAGTACGGGTCGTCAATACGCTGCATCTCTTCGCTGACGGCCACATCTGCACTCAGGGCCTTTAGTGCAAACACGCGCTGCCCCGGCTCTGTGGTCAGCCACTTCAACAGTTCCCAGGCGGCTTCGGGGTGCTCGGTCTGCTGATTAATGCCCCAGCCCATCCACATCACGGCGCTGGCGCGGCCTGCTTCACCTGCGGGCAAGGGCGAAACGGTCCAGTCGAGGTCAGGCGTTTCGTTAAAGACATCCTGCCACCAGGGGCCATGGAAGGTCACACCCATCGCGACGATGCCATCCTGGAACATCTGCACGCGGCCACCTTCAATCCCGCCGATTTCGGTGGCGGACGGTGCGACATGATGCACATGCGCGAGGTCAGCATACCACTGCCAGGCGTCAACGGCTTCTGCACTGTTCAGGTAGCCCTGTGTCGTGGTGCCATCGGGGCTGATGGTATGTGCACCATTGGCATACAGGTAGGACTGGTAGCCGCGCCACCAACCATCGGGGATGATGTCCATGCCGTATTGCACGACGCTTTCGGGGTCAAAGTCGGGGCTGAGGGCGTTATTGCCATCGGCATCCAGCGTCAATTCCAGCGCCAGATCAAGCATATCTTCGTAGGTCCAGCCAGCTTCGGGGATGTCGATACCAGCCGCGTTGAACAGCGCACGGTTGATGTAAACAGCGCTGGTGCTGTAATCCTTCGCGATGGCGTAGGGTGTGCCCTGATAGTAACCCTGATCGAATACGGCACCCGTGAAGATATCGTCGGGGTTGATGCCGTTTTCGCCTTCGATGAAGGTCGTCAGGTCGAGGAAGCCGTCAGCTTCAGCATACAGCGGAATCCAGCTTTCGCCTGTGGCGATCAGGTCTGGGGCCGTGTTGCTAGCGATCATCGTCAGGCGGCGGGTGTTGGCGTCCGCGCCGATGTTCGGCTCTGCAACCACGTCAATGCAGGGGTTCTCGGCCTCGAAGGCGTCCAGCACCTGCACCATGTATTCGACACGATCACCACTGGACCAGTCATCCATGCGCAGTTGAACGACTTCGCCTTCACATGCTTGTGCCTGTGTGACAATGGCCGCAGGTGCGACCAACAACAGTAAACTTAGTACTACAACTAACTTTTTGACCATTTAAAACAACCTTTTCCGTTATGTTATGCAATTTGACATAATTTTCTTCTGCTGTTATTCTAACCATAATCTTCAAGCTTTGTCAATCACCCGCAGCAAATTCGCGAGAACGTTTACATGGCCACTACTCAGGGTTTTCTGGCCTGACATCTTTACAACGAGGATGAACTCATGATCGGAAAAACGACACTCGGTAATATCGCACGCTTACAAACTGGCACCAAGCGCCGCAGGCTTTCAAGTTATGATCGCTCCGGCGGCAACTTCGATTGGGTGGATGTCGAACCTGGCGCGAACACAACCATCGCAAGCATCAACGGCGCAGGCTGTATCAAGCACATCTGGTGTACGATGTGGAGCCACGATAAGCAGCAGTTGCGCAAGGTCGTGCTGCGTATGTATTGGGATGGCGAGGACAACCCCAGCGTCGAAACGCCGATTGGCGACTTCTTCGGCATGGGTCATGGCCTGACGCGCAACTTCGTCAGCCTGCCCTTACAGATGTCGCCGGAAGATGGCCGTGCGTTCAACTGCTGGTGGCCCATGCCCTACCAGAGCGCCGCAAGAATTGACATCCATAACGAGGGCGACGACACGTTGCGCTTTTACTTTTACATCGACTATGAAGAATACGCACCCGACACCGATATGTCCGAGTATGGGCGGTTTCATGCGCAGTGGCGGCGCGTCAACCCGACGCCGGGCTGGGCTGAACCGTCCGTGCGTTGGGAGGACAACCGCGACGCTATGATAGAGGCCTGGAAGCGCCCCAACCTCGATGGTGCGGATAATTACGTCATCCTTGAGGCCGAGGGCAAGGGGCATTACGTCGGCTGTCACGTGGATATTGATTGCTTCTCACGGCAGGCAAACGACTGGTATGGCGAGGGCGACGATATGATCTTCATCGACGGCGAGGAGACGCCCAGCATCTACGGCACAGGCACCGAGGATTATTTCAACACGGCGTTTTGCCCGACGCAGGAATACAGTGCGCCCTATCATGGTGTGATCCTGTATCAGGGCACCGAGGATTGGAAGTGGCGCGGCAAGAACACGTCCTACCGTTACCACATTGAGGACCCGATTTACTTCGAGTCGTCCATCAAGGTGACGATTGAGCACGGCCACGCCAACAAGCTGACCAACGATTATTCATCAACGGCGTACTGGTATCAGGCCGAGCCGCATAAGGCTTTCCCGACGTTGTTGCCCGTTGAGGAGCGTTTGCCCCGCTTGTAATTACACGTAACCACTCAGGTCGAAGTAGTTACGCCTACTGTCAATACCCCCAACAACGCCGTCCAAAGGCTGGAACCTGCTGCGTAAGATCATCCAGTGCGGCGAGGTGCGCATCCTCATCGGCTTTGACGAGAACAGCGAGCAAATCATCAATCGCAAAAAGGAGCTTTAGATCGCATGTCACACATTTTCATCAGCTACGCACGCAAAGATAAGCAGGTCG
>DAOTTW010000300.1:0-4839 GCA_034437615.1 Anaerolineae bacterium
CAGAATTTGTACACTCCCAGGCGCAAAGCGGACATGTTCCTATTTCCAATGCTGTTTTGCAGGGTCTCATGGATGTTTTATGCTACGCGGCCTGAAATGGATAAAGTCGAGGCATAGGCACCTCTCCAGTTATTACTGAGGTCAGCTTAGCTTGCCTGCGTTTTTTTGTCTAGCAAATGGATAAAGTCGAGTATCAATGCCGTTATGTGTTTTGGCGCAGAATCACCGATTCGGCGTTTTGATAGTAGATCTTTGCCAGCACATCTGGCGGCAAAGATAACCCGTAGACATGCCAGCGCCCCTGACGTGGCACCTCGCCCACATTGTAGTTGAAGTATTCGTCGTCACTCTCGAGAAAGCGATAGTAGAGGCGATACCCATCTAGCTGTGGCCCCAGGTCCGTGCCGAACAGAATGCGGTCAGCATAACGCAAGAAAAAGCGACGTGCCGAATAGGGGCGGCGGCCCAATTCACCGATGCGCTCGCTAAAATCAATGTAGAAGTTGGGGCAATCGTCCAGCATCCGCGCCACCCAGTCGATATTCTCGGCATAGCAGCCGACATGTGCACCGATAAAGGTCGTCTCGGGATGACGCTTGACCATGCGATAAAAGGCGTTCAGGATGTCGAGAAATGGCGGATATGGCGGGCTGGGAAAATGCCAATCGGGATGCGCCTCTAATTCTTCAATGCGTTCGTTCGTCTCGTCAGTGGGGTCGAAGAAGGCAACCGGATCAGCGACGTGCACCAGCACGGGCAAGTCTAGTTCGCCGGCCGTCGCCCACAGTGCGTCCAGGCGTTCGTCATCGACGGCCACCAGCTTGTCGTGCTGATCTTTGACGTGCAAGCCGAACGGCTTCCAGATCTTCAGGCCCTGTGCCCCGCGCTGCTTCTGTATGCGCAGGCGTTCGGCGGCCCACTCGCCGAACCGATCAGCGTGTTCGGGCCACTGTGCCCAATCCACACCGCCGAAAATACGAAAGCGCTCCGGGTGTGGCGCTTTGAAGTAATCCAAATGATGATTCAGGATATGCTCACCCCAGCCCCCATCTAGATCCACATACACCCGTATGTCGGCTTCATCTAATATATCAATGAGTTGCGAGACGGGCTTTTTATCCCACCCCCCACCAAAGGGTTCGGCCAGATGATTGTGGGCGTCAATAACCGGAAAACGCGGTTTAAGCACGTCGGTGCGTTTGAGGACAGCCTGTGCGCGTGGACGAAAAGCGTGCAGTTGGACTTTATCAGCATTTGACATAAGTACAGCTTCCTAGTTTAAAGCAACATTAAGCAGAACGGGGCTTGTCGCTGAATTTTTGACGATGCCAGTCGTACCTATGATTGATTATGAACGAATCATGCTTGCATTTCAAGCCAATCGGTGCTATTTTCGCAGAATCGCCCGAAAATAATCATGTGTGACTGTTCAAAGTTAAGGAACTATACTATGAAAAGATTGCTTGCTATTTTGACCCTCCTGATGCTAGGCAGTAGTATCGTGTTTGCACAGGACGACGAGCCTGTCGAGATCGTCTACTGGTCCATGTGGAACGAAACGGAACCTCAGGCGCAGGTCATTCAGGCATGGATTGATGCCTTTGAAGCTGAAAACCCCAACGTGACCATCACCCCAACGTGGAACGGTCGTCAGAATCAAACGCTCATCCGTACGGCGCTGAGTTCTGGCACCACCATTGACCTCGTAGATCAGGACGCAGACCAGATTACAGGCGGTCTGATGCGCGAAGGTCGCGGTTTGGCGCTGAATGAGTATCTGGATATGCCCGCGCTGGACGAAGCAGACACCGCGATTACGGAGGTCTTCACCCCAGGCGTGCTGGACCTGTTCGCGCTGGACGGTGACGTTTTCCTGTGGCCGTACATTTATAACACGGTGCAATTCTGGTACAACGTCGATGCCTTCGAGCAAGCAGGCGTCGAGGAACCCAGCACCTGGGAAGAATTCCTGAGCATCAACCAGCAATTGCTGGATGCAGGCTTTGACCCCATCGTGGTCGAAAGTGACATCCTCTTCTATCAGCAGGAATATCTGACGCATTATGTGGTGCGCAAAAACGGCATTGGCTCGCTGCTTGCGGCGGTCGAGGACCGCACAGGCGAAGCTTGGCGCGATCCAGTCTTCTTAGAAGCCGCGCAGCAATCGCGCCGCCTATGGGAAGAAGGCTACATCCCCGCCGCTGCGCGTGGCTACCTGTGGCCGAACGGTCAGCAGACGCTTGCATTCGGCGTTTCAGCGATGGAATTTGCTGGCTCTTGGTTGCCCACAGAACTGCGTGATCAGGCTGGCGAAGGCTTTCGGTGGGGCGCTTTCAACTTCCCGACTGTGCCGGATGGCGTTGGCAACCAATCCGAGCTTGAGGTCGCGCTGTTGGCCTTCATGGTGATCGAAGAAACGGAACACCCCGACGAGGTATTTGAATTCCTGCGCTTCACCATGACCGAGCAAAATCAGCAGATGATGGCTGACGAAGCGCTGGTCGGCTCGACCCACCGCGATGTCGAATGGGCCGAGGCCATCGCTGACGGTGCTGAGGCCGCCGCGAATGCGTCCGCAGTGTTCCCGCTATACGATGGCACGCTGGCACAATACGCCGAGTTTACCAACAACATCCTCTATGTGAATTGGTCCGAGGTCTTCCTGGACAACATCACGCCCGAAGAATTCGTTGAACGCATGGTTGAAGATTCGGTTGCCTACTGGGAACGACAGGACGACGACGAATAAAGCCCCCTGACCCAACACGCAACGCATCAAGCCAATCAGGGGGGAATCCGCCCTCCTGATGCGTCATACTTATTGGAGGTTGTTGGCGTGCGAACCAACCGACGCTTGATCTTTTTTTTCATTGCCCCCGCGCTACTGCTTTATGCCGTGCTGTTTATTATCCCGTCCATCGGCTCGTTGTATTACAGCCTGTTCGACTGGAACGGCTTCAGAGATGGCCTGAACTTCGTCGGCATAGATAACTATGTCGAACTGCTGCGTGATCGCCTCTTTATCCGCAGTTTGCAAAACACACTTGGCATCCTGTTTGTCGGCGGCGTGATTGTCTTTGGTCTGGCGTTCATCCTGTCGATTTTGCTCAACAGTGGCATCCGAGCGCGTAAATTCTTCCGGGCCGTGATCTTCCTGCCCAATGTGGTCGCGATTATCGCGCTGACAACTATGTGGAGTGTTGCGATTTATCATCCGCGCTTCGGCATCCTCAACCAAACGCTGGGGGCTGTCGGCTTGGATGCGGCGTCTCGCACTTTATGGACCTCGCCAGAGAATATTTTCCCCGCGATGTTGGCGATGATGATCTGGCTGTATGTCGGCTTTTACATGATGTTGCTGCTGGCTGGCATGGACCAAATACCGACGGATTACTTCGACGCGGCCAAGCTAGACGGCGCGAATCAGGTGCAGATGTTTTTCCGTATCACCATCCCGATGCTGTGGGAAGTGCTGACGGTCGGCGTCACGTTGTGGACGATCAACGCCCTGAAGGTATTCGAGATTCCGTTTGCGTTTACAGCGCTCGAACCATCCCCAAATACGTATACGGTGGGCGTCTATTTGTATGTGATGGGCTTCGGCAACCGCACACCGATTTATCGACTCGGTTACGCTAGTGCGATGGGCGTCGTGCTGATCGTCCTGGTGATTTTGGCCGTTCTCATCTTGCGGCGTGTGATGCGTCGTCAGCGAATCCAGTACTAAGCCTGGGATTAGCCTTATGCAAAATCTGACTCATTTCGTGCGCCAACGAATCACACGCTTTATCGCCTACGTGCTGCTTGGGTTGTGGGCCGTGTTCACCATCGCGGCAATCGGCTGGGTAGTGATGGCCTCGTTTAAATCCAACCGTGAGCTATTCCAACAGCCGCTACAGCTGCCCGAAACCATCACCCTAGAGAACTACGACACAGCGGTGAACGCCACCAACATGCCTCGCTACGCCTTCAACAGCGCTATCATCATACCAGTGTCGGTGTTAGGTATTCTGGTGCTATCTGCGCCTGCTGCCTACGCACTGACGCGCATCAAATTTCGGGGGGCGAACCTGATTACGCTGTTTTTCATCGCAGGCATCGGCATACCGTTCCCGCTGGTGTTTATCCCGCTGTTTGCGATGATGTCACGTGTCGGACTCGTCAACAATATGCTGGGCTTGATCTTGATTTATGTGGCGCTGTCCCTGCCTTTCTCGATCTTCATCCTGACGGGCTTCTTCGTGACCCTGCCGAAGGAACTCGAAGAGTCGGCGCGAATCGACGGCTGCAACGATTTTCAGGTGTTTTATCGTATCATGTTGCCGCTGGCCTCGCCAGGGATGCTGACGGTCGCCATCTTCAACTTTATCGCCCTGTGGAACGAGTTCCAGCTTGCGTTGGTGTTCGCCAATACCGAATCCACTCGTCCGCTGTCGTTAGGGCTATATGCCTTGCGCAACGCCCTGCAATACACAGGCGATTGGACGGCGCTTTTCGCTGGTGTGGTGCTTGTGATGGTGCCGACGATTATCGTCTTTGTCTTCCTGTCAGATCGCATGGTCAGCGGCATCACGATGGGGTCCGGCAAATGACGTGCTGGCGTCAACAATCCAGATACCAATCCTATAATGTCATGCCGATTATATGTTCGGCTTTGTCATACAAAATCAATGTAAACCACAGTGGCTCTTCAGGACTTCGCGTTTTGAATATATGTTCTGCACCAGAATTGGCAATGTATGGTCAGTAATCACCCATATTTGCTATTTTCTAGCCCTGATTTCACCGACTCTTCGATTTACCATGCGAAATCCCAAAGAGCCCCATTTATAAACTCAG
>DAOTTW010000301.1:0-28166 GCA_034437615.1 Anaerolineae bacterium
GCTAGGAGAGGGGGAAGCAAGCCGTTTTAAGCCCCTCTCCCAGTGCCAAAGGCACGTTCGGGAGAGGGGTTTGGGGTGAGGGCTGAGTAGTTACGGGGCGGTGCAAACCGCCATAAAATACGGTCAAACATCAAATACATACCCCTGAGAAGCCGCTGCCCCTGGGTCGCGTAGGGACGCGGCTTGCTGCGAACGTGCTCTGGTCATGCGCTGTGCGCCTTTGCTATACTGGCTCGGACCTATGAGAGCTTGGAGTATCGCGCAAATGCAAAACTTGCAGGACAATCCGCTTGTCAAATGGGCCGCCACACATCCACGCATTACCGCCTGGGTTGTGCTATCCGTCGGCATGGTCGCTCTGTTGGCTATCGAAGCCCGCAACGTCGGTCTGCTGGTCACACAATGGATCGCGTTAATCATCGCCTGCGTGCTGGTCGCTGGCCTCTCCATCTGGATCATTAGCTGGGAAGATGAGGACGAAGACGAGGACAGCCTCGATGAAACCGCGCCACCCGCAAATAGCACCCCACAGCAATCCGACGATGCAAAGGCGCTACCCAACGCCTGAACAATACCCTGACAGCGCACGGGTCTGACTGTCGTCATTTCGTGCCGGACTGCGCTATACTAAGTTTGAGCATGAATGCCCGTGTATGAGGTCAAAGCGTCGTGGCAGATGTAGACGTACAAAGCACTGCAAGCAGTTCGACACCGCCAAAAGAACCGACAAAAGAACCGACAAAAGAACTGCCAAAGAAACCGCAACAGGCCGACGCAGTAGCCGAGAGCGCTGAACAAGCGGCAAACTCGGCAACACATGAAGCCGCAGCAGATGCCAGTCTGCAAGCTGCAAATGCGGATGACCTGCCGCGCTTCCTGTCTGAGCCTGTCGAACCGTCCTTCTGGGAAGATGTGCGTGACAGCCTGCCTCCCTGGTTGGATGAAATTATCGCCATTGCGCTGCTGATCTTCGGTGTGTTGTCGTTTCTAGCGTTGTTCGATCCATCCGAGGCGGTGGTCGCATTAGCCTGGGCGGAAATCATCACGACGCTGTTCGGGCTGGGTAGCGTGCTGATCGCCGGGGGCTTCGTGCTGCTCGGTGCTATTTTGCTGCTGCCGAAAGCAGGCGTGGTCATTCGCTTTCCCCCGGCCCGCGTGCTCGCAACCGAAATCACCTTCTTGTGTATGCTGGCCGTTTTGCATGTCAGTGTGGGCGATGACGAACTGCGTGCGTTAGCGCGTGATGGTGAGGGCGGCGGCATTATCGGCTGGGGCTTGAGCGTGCTGCCGTATTGGTTTTTCGGGCGTTGGCCTACGCTGATCTTCTTCGCGTTGATTTTGGTCGTCAGTTTTGCCTACATCCTCGGTGTGCGCTGGCGACACATCCTCGCATGGTTCGAGACCACAGCCGATAATCTGCTGGACCTCGCCGATTGGCTGGCAGGGACGCGGCGCGGCAAGCTGGAGATCGCCACGCCTGCATTAACGCCCGAAGAACGCCGCGACATGCTGTTAGCAGGGCAACGCACCCTACTCATGCGCATCCGACCCAACTACGAAGATCTGCCGCCCTCTCTGCGCCCAGGGGCAAAAGAAGCCGCAGAGCAAGCAGGCGACGGTCTAGCAGACAGCGACGATACAGAAGAAAAAGCAGACCTCTCCGCACATCCGCTATTCACAGCGCCAGATGGCGAATTGGCCGTCGATTTTAACCTCATTGGAGAGCGCACAGGCCGCAAAACCGAAGACGGTCACGAGATCGTGCGCCGCCCAGATGGACGCGAGAAGCGCTACTTCGCCATCTCGCAGATGAAAGAAAGCAACAAGGTCGGACGACGCGACAAATCCTTGCCGAACTTGGATGACTTTCAAGACATCCCCCTGACGCTGCCGGACGAAAACGAGATTAACCGCACAGTGGTGCTGATCGAGAATACCCTGCTGGAATTCGACATCGACATTGATGTGATTGATGTGCAGGTCGGCCCAACCGTCACGCGCTTCGCCATTCAGCCCTACCGCTCCAAAAAAGATGGCACGGTTGAACGCACACGCCTGAACAAAATCGCCTCGTATACCAGCGATCTATCAATGGCGCTATCGGCCAAACGCTTACGCCTGGAAATTCCGGTCCCCGGCACAAATTACCTGGGGCTGGAAGTACCAAACCAGAACCCCAGCACAGTGACGTTACGCTCCGTCTTTGAAAGCCGCACATTCTACGACCTGCTGCACAAAGATTCGTCATCGCCACTGACGATCCCACTAGGGCGCGATGTAGCGGGGCGTCCGCTCGGCATCGACCTGGCCAAAATGCCGCACTTGCTCATTGCAGGCACCACCGGGTCGGGCAAATCGGTCTTCATCGGTGCGGCAGCAGTCGCGCTGATGCTGAACAACCCGCCGGATAAGGTCAAGCTGGTCATGCTCGACCCGAAAATGGTGGAGCTAAGCCGCTTCAACGGCCTGCCGCACCTGCTCGGACCGGTGGAAACCGACACCGAGCGCATCATCGGCGTGCTGAAGTGGTGCACACGCGAGATGGACCGCCGCTATAAGCTGCTGGAAGAACACGCCGTGCGCAATATCGACAACTACAACGCGAAATTCGGCGCACGCCGACGCGGGCGCGATTACATGCCGCATGTCGTGATTATGATTGATGAAATTGGCGACCTGATGCTCAGCCGACCCGAAGAGACCGAGACCGCCATTACCCGTCTGGCGCAGATGGCCCGTGCAGTCGGGATGCATCTGGTGGTCGCGACGCAGCGCCCCAGCGTGGATGTCATCACCGGCCTGATTAAAGCCAATTTTCCGGGGCGCATGTCGTTTCATGTGGCCTCAAGCGTGGATTCCCGCGTTATCCTCGATGCACCGGGCGCGGAAACGCTGCTCGGTCATGGCGATATGCTCTACCTTGCGCCGGATGCCTCCGGCCCCAGGCGCGTGCAGGGCTGTTTCGTCAGCGATGACGAAGTGCGCAGCATCGTGCAACACTGGACGACCTGGCAGCATGAGCGCATCACCGAGGGCAAACACGAACAACAGCGCGTCGGACCCTGGGAGCGCGGCCTGACGCGGCGTGAATTCCTGGCCGAGACCGACCCCATGCTGGAAGAAGTGATTGAATTCGTGGTCGAAACGCAAGAGGCATCGGCCTCGCTCATCCAGCGGCGTATGGGCCTGGGTTATCCACGTGCGGCGCGCCTGCTGGACATGCTGGAGGAACTCGGCGTCGTCGGTGATCCGGTCGGTGGGGGCCGGGCGCGTCGGGTGGTCATCCCACGTGGCGAGGACCCCTTCAAACGCATCATCGACAAGCGCATGAAGCCAACCAAGCAAGAGCCATCGGCGGCAGACACAACAGCAGAAACAGAAACCAGACTCAGCGAAAGCTAACGCACTAATGTGGACACCTGTCGTCATCAAAATCGGCGGTCATGAAATCACGGACTCGGCCTACCTGAACGAAATGGCCAGCGTCCTGCACAACCTGAAGCGTCCGGCCATCATCGTGCACGGTGGCGGCAAAGAAATCAGCGCCTTACAGCAAGAACTAGGCATCGAACCGCAATACATCGACGGTGTGCGCGTCACCGATGCGGCGTCGTTGTCGCTTGTGAAGATGGTGCTGTGCGGTACGGTCAATAAGCGCATCGTGCGGCACCTCATGGCGGTGGGCGTGGATGCGCTTGGCCTGAGCGGTGTTGATCGCGGTTTGGTGCGTGCGCAGAAGATGCAGCATGACACGGTTGATATGGGCTTCACAGGCAGCGTGACCGAGGTGCGTAGCGACGTGCTGCATAACCTGCTGGAAAACGGCATTACGCCCGTTATCGCGCCGATTTGCCTGGGTAAAGAGCAGGATTACAACGTCAATGCGGATCACGTCGCCGGGGCGGTTGCCGCTGCCGTGAATGCCAGCCGCGTCATATTCCTTACCAACGTCGAAGGGGTATTACGCGATGGCCAGCACATCCCCACCCTGACCGCAGACGACGCCGAACAACTCATCACAGCAGGCGTCATCTCCGGCGGCATGATCCCTAAAGTGCGCACCGCCTTAGCGACATTGGGCGCAGCCGTACCCCGTGCAGTCATCACAAATCTAGCGGGCCTCAAATCGCACGGTGGCACCGTTTTCAGCGTGTAACGCGCTTAATCGCCAGCCGCCTCTAAAATCACGGCCTGATAATGCGTTGCGGCCAGCGTCAGAACAATCAGTTGACGCATTCCAGCGGCAATCGGCGTCACCTGAATATACTCGTCCAGCCGATGCGCGTTGCCGCCGCGTGTAATGCCAACCGTCACCGCAGGGCAACCGTCTGCCAGCAAAATGTTGGCGTCCGTGCTGCCTTTTTCCAGCGCGCCCGGTGTTTGCAGGATGTCCAGTGTTTCCAGTGCGCCCTGTACCAGCGGATGATTGACGCTGAGCGTGCCTGATGGCCGATCCCCGACGACTTCGACCTCAAATGTGATGCCATCACTAGCCTGCTGTGCTGCGTCAATCAGCGTTTGCACCTGATGCCGCAGCCTGTCCAGTTCGCTTTGCGCCTCAGAGCGCAAATCCAGCCATAAACTCGCGTCAGTCGCAATGGCATTAATCGAGCGCCCGCCATCAATCACGCCGATGTTATAGGTTGTGCGCGGGCTTTCCGGTGTCTTGATCTGGCTAATCTCAGCGCCGAGGCGCATCAGCGCATGAATAGCGCTGGGTCGCCCGTAGTGCGTCCAGCTATGCCCGCCTTCGCTCTTGGCCTTGATTTGCAGACGGTGCACAGCGATCCCCGCATGATACACATGGCCATACGCCAGCCCTTCGATGTTCACGCCCATAGCGATGCGATCCCGCAAACGCCTGTAAGCAGCACGGATGCCCTTCAGGTCGCCCAGGCCCTCCTCACAACTGGTCGCCACGAACCACAGATCACAGTCTGGGGTGATATTTCGCTCACGTAGCCAATGCAACAAACCGAGCATCCCGGCGACACCCATGCTGTTATCACCCAGGCCAGGGCCGTGCATCGCGTCGCCATCGCGCCCGATGCTCAGGTCCGTATCTGCGGAGAAAACCGTATCGGTATGCGCGGAAATCATCACGCCCGGCGCGTTGCGGCGCGTCCCCGGCAGCAAGCCGTAGACGTTAAGCGCGTCGTCTATGTCGATGTGTTCCAGGCCGAATTTTACATACTGTTGCGCGACAAAATCGGCACGCCGCTGCTCGGCAAACGTCGGGGCCGGAATTTGTTGTATCGCAATAGCCGTATCCAGCACCCAATCCGCTAAGCCGGATAGATAGTGCCAGGGTTGTGAGCGGTCAATTCTGCGAACAGTTTTTCTCATGTTGGCTGACGGCACAAACCAAGCGGATGCCGTCGTACTCCTATGATAAACTCATGCATCCCAGTAAGGGGTAGCACCCTTCTAGGTGTCCCTACAGGACATCGTTCGTAGGGACGCGCCGAGGCGCGTCCGCAAACTTGGCCAATTCTTGTATCGGGCTAGCCTCAGGCGCTGGCCTCAGCTTGCTTTTCCAGCGCTGCAAGCTGCTTCATAAGGCGGCTCTTGCGGCGTGCAGCGTTGCGCTTGTGCACGACGCCCCGGCGCGCCAGCATATCCAGATCACGAATTGCCTTGCGCGTGGCTTCGCGGGCGCTCTCGACTTCCTGACTCTGGATGGCACTACGCGCCTTCTTGACCAATGTACGGGTGCGGTTACGGTAATCGCGGTTGTGGACGCGGCGCTTTTCCGTTTGACGGATGCGCTTCCATGCCGATTTGTGATTTGCCATGTGTATTTGCCTCTGTCGTCTATCTCTAGCTTCGTAGTAAACAGACATTTTAGCAAAGGCAAGCGCTATCAGGTAGGGCCGGATGCGCCAATAGAAAGACGAATGTCACTCACATCCCCGAAACACCCCACGTTTTAGCCACGCAGCCGGAAAAATGCCCAGGGCGGTTGTTGTCAGCCTTCGGCTAATCCTCTATACTCTAAGGGATGGTTGACACTTAAATTGTAGGTAAAAGATTGCAGGCAGGTTGCCCGTTATGGACGATAAGAAGCGGCGTAGCCCCTTTGAAGAACATATTGAAAGTGAACTGTTCGACGTGAGCGAACTAGAGCGCGTGCGTGCGCCGTCGCTGCCGCATCCGTTGGTGAAGCTCGCCCTGGATACACTGCCGCCGAGCATCGACCACCGCGTTTACGACCAATTGCTAAGCGTGCGACAACGCGAACTGTGCGATCATCTCGCTCATCAGCTTGTGCAGCAGCTATTACGTGGTGAATACAGTGAGGAACTACAAGCGCTCAACGACGATGAGTTGCTGTACATTATGAAGATATCGCTGGCGACGGCAATGGTTTCGCAGGGGTATCTCGTTGATGCACAACAGACAGACCAGGCATTACAGGCACAGGAAATTACGCCGCGTGAACGCCTGTCAGATTGGGCCGCCGTGTTGTGGGAACGCATACTCGGCGCGTTTCGGGTCATTGCGGAGCGCCTGCGCTCGCTCTTTCGCCGTCCCTACTAAGCACTAACCAGCGCACGCCGATAAACGTCTAGCATGGCTTGCACCTGTTGCCCTAGCGCAAAATATGCTTGCACGCGCTGACGCCCTGCCGCGCCCATGCGTTGTTGCAGCGCGTCATCTTGCAGAACGCGGCCCAGCTTCGCAGCAAAATCATCCGTGTCATGTGGGTTGATGATGTAACCCGTCTCGGCGTCAACGACGGCTTCCGCCGAGCCACCGTAGCAGGTCGCCAGCACAGCTTTACCAGCCGCCATCGCTTCTAGGTTCACCGTCGGGAAGGGATCGAATGCCACCGAGGGCACCACAACAACACTGGCCACCTGATAAGCCGCTATCAGGTCGTCAGACTCTAACCAGCCCGCTACGCGGATGTGCTCAGACTTCAGATGCTCGTATTCGGGTTGCTGTAGCTGTTCATCAATGCTCACAGACGACAACACCAGCAGCAACGCCTCCGGTACGTCTCGTACCACACGCGCCAGCGCCTGTAACAAGTGCCTCGTGCCCTTCGCTGGCGTCAGACGCCCCGCAAACAGGATGATTTTACGCCCGTGCAGGTCCAGCCGCTCGCGCAACCGCGCAACCGCCACAGCATGATTTTGCATGAAGGCTGTCGGGTCAATGCCATTATGCACGACTTCAAAGGGCGGCAAACCGTTGGCCTGATGAGCGCGTGCAAGTTCGTGGCTGGGTGACGTGCGTAACGCGGCGTCGCGTTCCAGGATACGCCGAATAGTCCGATTGCGTAGCGGATTGTAACGCAAGCGCATCTGCCGCAAATTATACGCAAAGGGCAGCTTGTAGGCGTCTGTGGAGGGTGCGCCGCATCGCGTTGGGTCGATAAAATAGCTCAGCTTATGATACGCAAACGGCATCGCATCGTGGCTGCTGAACACAGCAGGGATATTTAGCTCGCGGGCGATGGTCAGTGCATGATACGAGAGGTCGGCATGGATGTTATGCGCGTTGACCACGTCCGGCATAATGCGCTGATACAGGTTGTGGATGTAGGGCACGGTCATGGGGTTACGCAGCGAAAAGTAAGCACGCCAGCGCTCAGGGTAACGGCTGTGGATGTGATAGGTGGGGATGCCGTCGCGCTCTTGTTCAAAGGCGTCGTCTGCTGTGGCAGCGACCACATGCACATCGTGACCCGCCTGCTTGAGCGCAACAGCCAGGCGCCACGTTACGACGCCTGCACCACCGCGATTTTCGGGCGGTATGCGATCCGACAGCATCACAATGCGCAAGAGATTATCGCCCGCCCACAAGCTAAGACGCACGCAATGGGCGCAGGATAGATACCGCGCCCCTGCACTCTAGCGCAAGTTGTTCGGGTCACCGACCCCCAGGCTCATCAGGCCCGTGTCCGGCTGCGCCTTCTTGGATTGCTCTTCATCCTTGCCAAAGCGGATGATGTCGCCATCAGTCGTGATGGCTTCCACCGCAAGGCCCAGGCTTTGCAGTTCTTTCACCAGCACGCGGAAGCTCGTCGGGATGCCCGGTTCTTCGATGGGTTCGCCCTTCACGATAGATTCATACGTCTTCACGCGGCCCTGCACATCGTCGGATTTGACGGTCAGCATCTCTTGCAGCGTGTAGGCTGCGCCGTAGGCTTCCAGCGCCCAGACTTCCATCTCACCGAAGCGCTGACCGCCGAATTGCGCCTTGCCACCCAGCGGCTGCTGTGTAACCAGGCTGTACGGCCCCGTGCTACGGGCGTGGGCCTTGTCTTCGACCAGGTGCGCCAGCTTCAGCATATGCACGATCCCAACCGCCACATGCCGATCAAAGGGGTCACCCGTGCGGCCATCAATCAGGCGCTGCTTGCCGTAGTGCGGGACGGCGTGCCCGGTCTCGAACATGATACGGTCGGCCATCTCAAACAGGTCGCGCTTGTCCGTATCCAGGTCTACCTCGATCAAATCCGGCGCGAACTCCTCAATCCAGAGCTTCAGCGAGAGCTTGATCGCATTCTGGTCGGCTTGCTGGCGCTTGGGCAACGGCACACCCTCCGTCTCAAACGACAGGTAATCATCCGGGTCGTAGCCCTCCTCACGCAGCCATTCAGCCAGCACCGCACGACGCGCATACACATGCTGTTCAACCAGCAAATCCGGGTCGTAACGCTCGTCGTTGCCTAGCCATGCGCTGATGTACAGGCGGCGTACCTCTTCATCGTCTTCCAAATCTTCAGGGTCGTATTGTCCACTGACCCAGGCCCAGGCACGCTCCGTAATCAGCTTCCATACGTGGTCAATCAGCCACGCCCGACCAAGATCAGCCTGAATCTCAGGCTCATCGGCCCCATCAAACACAGGCGTCACAGCACGGAAGCCCAGACGATCCGCCGCCCAGCCCAGGTGTAATTCCAACACCTGACCGATGTTCATACGGCCCGGTACGCCTGTCGGGTTCAGGATAATCTCGACAGGGGTGCCGTCTGCCAGGTGCGGCAGGTCCTCAATCGAGATAATGCGCGAGATCACACCCTTGTTACCGTGACGGCCTGCCATCTTATCGCCCACTGTCAGCTTGCGGCGCTGTGCGATGCTGACACGCACCATCTTCTCGACGCCTGCGGGCAGGTCCGGGTGTTCTTCGCGTGTGAACGTCTTTACATCCACGACCTTGCCCCGGTCACCATGCGGCAGCCGCAGCGACGAATCCTTCACTTCGCGGGCCTGCTCACCGAAGATCGCACGCAGCAGCTTTTCCTCTGGGCTGAGTTCTTTCTCGCCCTTCGGTGTGATCTTGCCAACCAGAATATCATTCGGGCCGACCTCCGCACCGACGCGCACAATGCCGAATTCATCCAGGTCTTTCAGGGCATCCTCACCCACATTCGGGATGTCATAGGTGATTTCCTCTGGCCCCAGCTTGGTATCGCGTGCTTCGACTTCGTGCTTTTCAATGTGAATACTGGTGAATTTGTCGTTGCGCAGCATGTCCTCGCTGATGAGCAAGGCATCCTCGTAGTTACCGCCATCCCAACAGATGAAGGCCACCAACACATCATGCCCCAGCGCCAAATTGCCATGATTAGTAGACGAGCTATCCGCCAGCACATCCCCCACTGTCACACGTTCACCCTTGCGGGCGGTCGGCTTCTGGTCGATGCAGGTTGATTGATTCGAGCGGCTGTACTTGCGCAGTTGATAACGGCGTTCCTCGCCATTATCCAGGCGCACGACGATACGATCACCCTGCACGCTGGTCACGATGCCATCCACATCAGAGATGACGACCTGGCCGCTATCATGCGCCGCCTGATCTTCCATACCTGTGCTCACGACGGGCACATCCGGCTTCAGCAACGGCACGGCCTGACGCTGCATATTGGACCCCATCAGGGCGCGGTTCGCGTCGTCATGCTCCAGGAACGGAATCAACGCCGCGCTGATGCCCACAATCTGACGCGGGGCGATGTCGATATAATCGACTTTCGGCGCTTGCGTCACCAGGAAGCCCTGACGATAACGCGCCGACACACGCGAATTGATGAATTCGCCGCGTGCATTCAACAGCGAGTTCGCCTGAGCGATGATATAGTTATCTTCCTGATCCGCGTTCAGGTATTCAATTTCCTTGCCCACAAACGGCACAATCGCCACGCTAGCGATGCCCGCAGCGCGTAACGCCGAAATATGCTCCAGCGTGATGCGCGTATCCTCTTCAACGATAATGTTCCCGTCGTCGTCTTCGATGTCCTCGCGGGCTGCCAGGTCGATCAACTGCGGATTGTCAATCTCAACTTCGGCCACAAACGGCGCGACAGGCACCTGCTTGACCTTCACGGCCTTCATATCCACGATGTGCTCGCGTGTTAGGTGCGTGCCCGCCGCAACGACGACCTTATCATTGGCGTCTTTAACATCCTGACGCACCCGACGACCCAGCAACAGCGGGTTATCCACCTCAACGGAGCCGGAGAAAGGCACCACCGCAACGCGCTTGATCTTCAGCGCTTTCAGCTTGGCGATGTTATCCTGTGTGAAGCGTGCACCTTCGCGGATGACGACAGCGCCTTCAGCGTCGTAAATATCGCGTGGCGCGACATACTTCAGCAGGATTGCGTCATCGACAGCCACATCTGCCACGAACGGCAGCACCGGGACCTGCATGATTTTCGCGGCTTTCAGCGCCTTGATCTGTTTCGACGTCAGGCGCGTACCGGCTTCAAACACGCTGCCATCAGCAGCTTTCAGGTCATCACGCAGGATGCGATCAACCAGCAGCGGGTTATCCACGTCCATCGTGCCTACAAACGGCACCACCGCAACGCGCTTGATGTCCGCCGCCTCTAACGTGACGATATGCTCCGGCGTCAGGCGGGTGCCTGCTTCGATCACGACCTTGCCATCAGCATCCACAATGTCTACAGGGGCCACACGGTCCTTCAACAACGGGTTGTTGACCTCAACCGACTTGAACACGCGGCGGTAGGGCGTTTCAATAAAGCCATACTCGTTGACACGCGCATAGCTGGCCAAACGACCAATCAAGCCGATATTCGGGCCTTCCGGCGTCTCAATCGGGCAAATGCGCCCATAGTGGCTGTGGTGCACGTCACGCACATCGAAGCCAGCGCGTTCACGGCGCAGGCCGCCCGGCCCCAGCGCGGACAGCGTGCGCTTATGCGTCAGTTCCGCTAGCGGGTTCGTCTGCTCCATGAATTGCGAAAGCTGCGAAGAGCCGAAGAACTCACGCACGGCGGCTACAATCGGGCGGATGTTGACCAGCGAAACAGGCGTCATGCTATCCGCTTCACGGATGGACATCCGCTCTTTTACGACGCGCTCCATGCGGCGCAAGCCGATGCGCAGCTTGTTCATAATCAATTCGCCCACTGTCTTCACGCGGCGGTTGCCCAGGTGGTCGATGTCATCCGTGTGGATGCGGCCATTGTTGATGCTAATCATGCGTGCAACTAACGCGACCACATCGGCCTTTGAAATCGTGCGCGTGTCGAGGCTGATCGTATCGTCCAGCCCCAGGCGCTGGTTCAGCTTGTAGCGGCCAACACGTTCCAGGTCGTAGCGGCGCTGGTCGAATAGCTGGCTTTCCAGGTATTCGCGGGCGTTATCCAGCGTGGCCGGGTCGCCAGGGCGCATCTTGCGGTAGAACTCAAGCAGGGCGGCCTCTGCAATAGATTGGCTCTTTTTCAGGTCCCAGACTGGCTCATTCTTCAGTGTGCTCTCAAGGTATGGGTGGTTCGGGTCATCATCGACATCCACGAACAGCGCACGAATTTCTTCATCTTCGCCCGTCTGGATGGGCGATAGCTCTTTCGGCAGGCCGTCATCCACCGCCGCCAACGCACGCAGTAAGACCGTCACAGGCAGGGTACGCTTGCGGTTGAATTTGATCGTCAGGTAGTCGTTTTTGCGCGTCTCGAATTCCATCCAAGCGCCCCGGTCCGGGATCAGCTTGGCATTCGAGAGCAGGCGACCCGTTGAGCGGTCCTCTTCACCGTCGAAATAGACACCAGGCGAGCGAATCAACTGGCTGACGACGACGCGCTCTGTGCCGTTAATGACGAACGTGCCCTTATCCGTCATCAGCGGGAAATCGCCCATGAAAATATCGGAGACGGCCACTTCATCGCCCGCTTCACGGTTCACCAGCGCCACACGCACGTACAGCGGCGCAGCATAAGACATATCACGTTCGAGGCACACATCCTGCGAGTATTTCGGCTCCTCAAACCAGTAGGTCAGGCCGAATTGCTCTGCTTCCGGGATGTGACCGGGCAAATAAAGCTTCAGGTTACCGTTAAAGCTCTCAATTGGGTTGATTTCATCGAAGAGTTCCAATAAGCCTTCTTTGATGAACCAGTCGAAGGCGCTGGATTGAATTTCGATAAGCGAGGGCAACTCTTGCACGTCCGGCACACGTGCATAGTTCTTGATGTTACTGTATTCCTTCAAGGTGGCGCTCCTCGGCGAATGGCATAGCTGCGACTGGATACACACCGAACATACTGAACACGCGCATTGCAGCACGTACAGCCGTCACGATTATGTCTGTGGGTTGTATGTCCAACAAATGTCCACGCTGTATCAAGTTGGGGTTTGCAAGTAGATAGACAGTGTAGGCAAGGAATACCAAAATGTCAAGAGCAACATCGGGGGTGTGTCGCCTTGCATCGGAGGACTTGCGTATGCGGTTGCTTATTTCCCAAATTTTGACATCTTATCCCAAAAAAGTCAACGTCTTTTCGGCGCATGTTGAATTGAGTTTTTGTCGCATGATAAAATTCGTCCGCATAGTCCGGCTATCGGAGCAACGACACACTCATGAGACGCCTGTCATTCTGGCTGCGCTTAACCCTGCTGATACTGCTATTCGCTGGTCTCATCGGGCTAGACCGCCTCTATCACACACTGCTCAATCAACAACCTGTATTAGAAGGCACACCCGGCGAGGTGCTCTACGCAGCAGGCTTCGATGGCTTCACGGGCGAATGGGAGCAGTTCCCAGGCCGTTTGTCCGCACAGATCAACGAGGGCGTGATGCGCATCGAAGTCGGTGAAGTGCTCAGCGTGCCCTATTCGGATGCCAAACCCGCCTTTACAGATTTTGATGTGCGTGTGACGACCACTGCGGTCGCAGGCAGTGAATTTAACGATGGCTACGGCTTGATTTTTCGCCTGACGCAAAACGCCAACACCTGCCACATGCCGCACATCATGCTGTGTGATCTGGCCAATATCGACCTTTTGCGCGTGCCGCTGACCTTGCTTTTCGCTGAGGACACGCCGCGCACCACTGGCTTCTACATGTTCCTGATTAGCAACGATGGCTATTACAAGCTGTGGCGCAGCGATACAAACGGCAATGCCGAAGACGTAACGCCCTGGATGCCAAGCCAGCAAATTAACCTGGGCCTGAACGCAGCCAATACCATTCGTGTCATCGGGCGGGCTGATGCCTTTCAGTTTTTCATCAACGGTGAGCGTGTGCCCTTCTGCATCCCGGATGCAGGCAACCAACCCACGCTCGGCATAAATGGGGAATGCCTGGGCGGTGAGGTGCGCGACACATGGCAGGACGCTACATACGGCGAAGGGCGCATCGGCCTGGTCGTGCGTACCGACCAGACGACAGGCACCGTCGTTGAATTTGATAATCTGGTGGTCACCAGCCCCACACTGGATAGTTCCAGAATCTTCCCGCAAACGTAACACAGAGCAGGAAAAGACGCGCCATGAAAGTGCATTTGAAGATGATGGGCTGCCGCCTGAACCAGAGCGAAATCGACACGATGGCGCGGCAGCTTACACAGCAAGGCCACGAATTAGTCGATGATCCGGCACAGGCCGAACAGGTCATTTTCAATACCTGCGCCGTCACCAACGATGCAGCCAGGGGCGCACGGCATTTCATCCGCAGTACGCAACGCGCCAACCCAAACGCGCTGATTAACGTGACGGGCTGCTATGCACAGATCGCGCCGGATGACATCAAAGCCCTGCCGGGTGTGGCGCGTGTGGTGGATAACGCGCAGAAGATGACCATCGTAGGTCAGATCACAGGCCAGCACAGCGACCCCGACGCCGCCTATGACCTGGAACCTGCTCAGCGCGACGCCGCCAATCGTAACGGGATGCGTACACGCGCCTTCATCAAGGTGCAGGACGGCTGTGATAACGAATGCACCTTTTGCGTCACCACCATTGCACGCGGTCAGGGCCAAAGCCGCGACGCTGATGCCATCATCAACGAGATCAACGGCCTGCACAGCGCAGGCTATCAGGAAGCCGTGCTCACAGGCGTACATCTCGGCAGCTACGGGCATGATCTTGGCGACCCGAACGGCCTGCTACACCTGACCCAGCGCATCCTGGCCGAGACCAGCATCCCACGTGTGCGCCTCTCATCACTGGAACCCTGGGACATCGCGCCCGGTTTCTTCCAATTGTGGCAGCACGAGCGCCTCTGCCCACATTTGCACCTGCCCTTGCAAAGCGGTTGTGATGCCACACTACGCCGGATGCGCCGCAACACCAAACAGAGCGCCTTCCGTGAATTGGTGCAGGCAGCACGCGCTGCCATACCCGACTTACGCATCACCAGCGATGTGATTGTCGGCTTTCCCGGCGAAACAGACGACGAATTTGCGATCAGCGAAGCCTTTATCCACGAAATGCAATTCGCAGGGCTGCACGTCTTCCCATACAGCGTCCGGCCCGGCACGCCAGCCAGCCGCATGAAGGGCCATCTGCCCAAGCAGGTGAAGAAGGCCCGCGTGCAGCGCCTACTCGTCCATGCCAACGCCGCAGAGCGGGCTTTTGCCGCGCAGTACATCGGCCAGACGTTACCCGTGCTCTGGGAGCAGGTCGCCGCAGCGAACGAAGACGGCTATATAAACGTAGGCTATACACACAATTACATCCGCGTGCAGGCCACACACCCGCGCCCACTGACGAACCTGATTACGCCTGCGCAAATAGACGCGCTACAGGGCGGCGTCGCACAGGTGACGCCACAACTGGCTTAACGGCATTGCGGCTTGATGCTAACGGGCTGATGCGGGTATCCTTGCGGACGTAGCGTTTAAATTGGGTCAGAATGGGCAAGTACAATTCATACAGCCCAACAGCTTAGACCAAACCAGCTTAGAAATCAGAAAAGAGGTCGTCAACGAGATGGCACACCCAAAAGAAGCGATCAACGCAGCGCTGAAAACCGCGATGAAGAACAAAGACACACAGCGCCGCAACACACTGCGCCTGCTCAGCAGCGCCTTGAAGCAGGTCGAGATTGACAAGCAAACAGAACTCAGCGCAGAAGATGCGCACGCCATACTACAAAAAGAGGCCAAGACACGCCGCGAAAACGCCGAGGAAATGGCCAAAGCGGGCCGCGAAGACCTGGCCGACCAGGACCGCTACGAGCTAGCGGTCATCGAGGAATTTCTGCCGCGCCAGATGACCCGCGAAGAAATCGCAGAAATTGCCAAACAAGTAATTGCTGAGGTCGGCGCGCAAACACCGAAAGACATGGGTAAGGTCATGGGTACGCTACAGCCACAGGTCAAGGGCCGCGCCGATGGCAAGCTCGTGAGCCAAGTCGTCCAAGAATTACTGAGCGAATAACCATGTTAGCAAGCATAACGGCGTCGCTGGAAAAACGGCTGCGCCTCTCGACGGAAGATGTCGCCAGGTTCTGGCAGCGCTTGACGATTGCGCTGGCGACCCTGGCCTTCGTGTTGATTGCCAGCGTTACAGTCGCCTTCGACGATATTTTCGTCAGCCTCAACATCCTCAGCAATCTACAGGTCGGGGATGTGGCACCACAGGACATCGTGGCCCCACCCGCAGACCCCTTCATTAGCGAGATACTGACGCGAGACGAGCGCACACGCGCACGCGAAAGCATCCAGACCATTTTTGACCCACCGGACCCCAACATTGCACGCCAGCAGACGCAGCTTGCACAGCAAATCCTGGAGTTCATCAACAACGTGCGCCGTAGCTCCTTCGACACCCTGGAGCAGAAAAAGCAAGACCTGGACAAGATCACAGCGCTGACGCTGAGCGAGCGCACCCGCGAGTCGATTATCAACCTCGATGAAGAGACCTGGAACCAGGTCGAGACGGAAATCACCAACGTCCTGCCCCGTATCATGCGCGAGTCGATCCGCACCAACCAATTGCAATTGGTGCGCGACCAACTCAGCAATCAGGTCAGCGTGCGCTTCAATACCCGTGAACGTGATGTCATCGTCGCCATTACCGAAGACCTCGTGCGCCCTAATACATTTGAAAACCCGGACGAAACCGCGTCCGCACGCACGGCAGCCGAAGCGCAGGTCGAGCCGATACGCCGTAGTTTTGTACGCGGCGAGACCATCGTCAACGAGGGTGAGCGCATCACCGCCACCGATTACGAAGCCCTGCAAGCCTTAGGGCTGCTGCGGTCAGCCGACCAGCGGCCACAGGAAATCGTGCAGGCGTTTCTGGCCGTTGTGCTCATGATTGTGCTGGTCGGCCTCTACCTAGCACGCTTCCAGACGAGCCTGCTTTACAACGAAACCCGCATGTTGTCCCTGATTGCAACGCTGTTTTTGATGACGCTGATCCTGGCACGCTTCCTCGGCGTCGAAGGCGACGTGTACGCCTTCCCGTTCGCGGCGCTGGCGTTGCTCTACGTCGCGATTTCCGGGCCACATATCGCTATCATCGGTTCATTGGGGCTGGCCTTGCTCGTCGGCCTGATGGCCAACAATTCGCTCGAGATTGCCGCCCTGGTCGCCTTCAGTGGGCTGGTAGCCGCGCTCTCGCTACGGCGTGCAGAACGCCTGAATACGTTTTTCGTCTCTGGCCTGCTGATCGGCCTGATTAACGCGGGCACTGTCGGCTTGTTTGGCATCACCTCACCCAGCTTTATCGCAGGCAACAGCGAAACCCTGCAACAATTGCTGCGTGCCTTGCTCAGCGGGACGTTGCTCGTGCCTGCAACCGCCATTACCGTCATGTATGTGGTTACGTGGCTGTTTAACCTGCCCACGACCCTCAAATTGCTGGATTTAAGCCAGCCCAACAAGCCCCTGCTACAGCGCCTCTTGCGCGAAGCACCCGGTACCTATCAGCATTCGCTCATGGTCGGTAATCTGGCCAGCCAAGCCGCCAACGCCATCGGCGCGGATGCACAGCTTGTACAGGTGGCGGCGCTCTACCATGACATCGGCAAGATGAACAACCCGATTTACTTCGCGGAAAACCAGCAGAATATCGCCAACCCACACGATACGCTCAACGACCCCTACCGTAGCGCGGATATTATCATCAGCCACATTACAGAGGGCGACGAAATGGCGCGGCAATATCGCCTGCCAAACCGCATCCGCAATTTCATCCGCGAGCATCACGGCACGACGCAGGTCTTTGTCTTCTTCAAGCGTGCCATCGCCAATGCAGATGACGACGAAGCGGCCATTGACATCGAGGATTTCACCTACCCAGGGCCACGACCCCGTACCCGCGAAACGGCCATCCTGATGTTAGCCGATAGCTGTGAATCGGCGGTACGCGCCAGCGCACCCGATAACAAGCAGGAAATCAGCAAGATTGTGCACAGCATCGTCAGCGGCAAACGCGACCAGGGTCAGCTAGATGATTCCGGCCTGACCCTGAACGATCTGCACCTGATCCAGCGCACCTTTGTCGAAATTTTGCAGGGCGTGTTCCATCCGCGTGTGAACTATCAGCAAGCCATCAAGAAAGGTGCTGTAGCAGGGGCCGCAGCCCGCGTCGCTGGCAAGCCCACGACCAAAGCCCCTACAGCGGGGGCAACCAGCAGCAAAACCGATGCGCCAGCCGACGAACGCACCAGCACGCCAGCCAACGGCAACACGACCAATGGCAAGGTCAAACCGAAGAAGCAATCAGCAGAAACAACGGCTCCGGCGCTTGCTACAGCGCCATCTGCAAGACCAGCGACAAAAGCAAAAAGCGGCGACAACAATAACGACGAAAATAAAAACAGCAATGACAATGACGACGAAAACGAAAACAGCAATGACAACGACGACGAAAACAAAAACAGCAATGGCAATGACAGTGACGAAGCACCTTTGCCAGATGTGCCGCGCTTGCCCAGCGCCGACAAGCGCCGCGTGACCGGGACCTATAATCATTCACGCACGCCGGATACGACCAACAGCAACGGCGCAAAAGCAGACGACAACGCAGAGGCGATGGACACGCATGAGCGTGATAAAGACACACCGACAGCCACCGATCAGGCACCTGAAGACCGGGCAGAGGACACGTGAGTTACGTGAGTTACACGATCAATGTGCAAAACCAGCACCCAACAAGCTACAGCGTAACGGCCAACCGCTTACGGCAAGCCGCAAACGCAGCGCTAACACAGCAGCAGGTCGCCCCGAATGCGGCGCTCAGCATCGTAATCACATCAGATGAGGCCGTGCAGCAGCTTAATCAGCAACATCGGGGCATTGATGCGCCGACAGATGTGCTGTCCTTCCCTGCGCAGCCGCTGCCAACAGCACTGGCAGCGTTTACGGATACAGATACCAACTACCTCGGTGATCTGCTGCTTGCCTATCCATACGCCACAGCACAAGCCCGACGTGAAGGCCATGACCCGCATGATAGCTTTGCCCTCTTGGTCGTGCATGGCGTGTTGCATCTGCTGGGCTATGACCACAACACCCCTGCACACAAAGCCGACATGTGGGCGCAACAAGCCGCGATTTTGCGCGAACTCGGCATTGATACGGGCATCGTCCCCGCCCTGGAAAGCAGCACACACCATGACGAAACCTGAGCGTGACCGCCCAACCTTCTTCGATGAAGTCACCAGCACCGCCAAAATCGACCCACGCAACTATGCCGCCAAGACCAGCCCGAATCGCATTGCCAGCTTCAGCTATGCGCTGGCGGGCTGGCTGTATATGCTGCGCTGGCAGAAGAACACGCGCATTATGGCCCTCGCCACGATAGCCGTAGGGGTCATGGGCTTCTGGTTGCGCATCAGCAACGTAGAATGGGCGCTGCTGGTGCTGATTATCACGGTGGTATGGCTGACGGAATTCCTGAATGCAGGCATCGAAGCCGCGATTGACGTTGCATCGCCGGATATTCACCCGATGGCGAAGGTCGGCAAGGACGTAGCATCGGCGGCGGTCCTCCTGGGGGCTGTCGCTGCCCTGGTGATCGGCCTGCTGATTCTAGGGCCACCACTATTGCAGCGTCTTGGTTTAGCCTGAATGCCCAAACACACCGGCTAACCCTGTGTTACAACCCGCGCAATTTGGGCTATAATCAGGCGCGATGGCCGTTAAGGGGGTTACGATCACCATGAGCGATAATGTGAACGATCAAGAGCCAAGCGAAATTCGCAGTTCACAACACAACCGCGCCCGTCAACGCATGGAGGCACGCCGCAAACGGCGTCAGGCCCGCGATACGATGGCGCGGCGTGTGCAACAGGTGCAAAACAGCAGCGACAGGCGACCCATGCAGGTGCCGCCCATCCTGCAAAACCTGGCACGTGTGCGCATCCCCGGTGGTCGCTGGCTGCTGCTGATCCCGCTCAGTGTGGTATTGCTGGCCGGGGTGGTTATCGCCATCGGTTCGTTGAATCCGCGTGAACGCATCGAAACGGTGAACGGTATCTGGCTTAACCGTGATTGGACCTACAACACCCGCGCCGACGTCGAACTCATCCAGCTATCCAGCAATCTACGCACGCATAACATCCACATGGTATACGCCTATGTAAGTTCGCTTAAAGAGGATTACACCTGGTCCGGCGACCCACAGCAGTTGAACCGCTACAGCGAAATTGAATCAGACGTGCGCTTATTCGTGCAGCGCTTGCGGCAGGTGCACGAACAGGGTGACATCTTCGCCTGGGTTGAGGTCCGCGCTGATACACCCGCAGGCTATCGCCTGGATGATCCACTGCTGCACAATACCGTCGCAGAATTTAGCCGCAACACCATCGAGAACTTAGGCTATGATGGCGTCTTTCTGGATGTCAAACCCGTTTTCACCGACAATGAGGATTATCTGACGTTGTTGCGTGTGGTGCGCGCCGCGTTAGGCGTCAATACGCCCATAGCCGTCTCCGTACCGCCCGATTTTACACCCACAAACGCCGAACTGACCGTTCCGATACAAATCGCACCCGATACCGTGTGGAGCGACGAATACAAGCAGCGCGTAGCCCTGCAAGCGGATCAGGTCATCATCACAGCCTACAACAGCCATCGCAGCGACCCCACAGACTATGCCAATTGGGTCGCCTATCAGCTCAGCAGCTACGCCGCAGCCCTCAGCGAGATCGACACAGGCAGCCAGGTCTTTTTGAGCCTGCCGGATTATAGCGACAACCCACCCGCGCATCTGGCCATCGTCGAAAACGTCGATACGGCGCTGGATGGCGTGCTACGTGCGCGTGAAGCGCTTGGTGATAACGTGCTGCTGGATGGCCTCGCGCTCTTCAGCGATGGCGACATCAGCGAGCAGACATGGCGCACCTTCCGCGAACGCTGGGTTCGATAAGCCACACATCAAAAGACATCGGAGCAAACCTCATGCCAGCCCTAACCCGCATCCTGACGCCACATGGCCTACAGCCTGCCGCGTATCAGGCCGACAGCCTGACCGACGCCGCACAATACGAGCCAGACGACGGCATTTACACAGTCACAAACACGTATAACACCACGCAGGTGCTCAAGCTCGACGCCCATTTAAACCGCCTGGAGGACTCCGCACGGCGCGAAAATATCCCCCTACAATTGGACCGCCCGCGCTTGCGTGCCGCCCTGCGCCAACTCATCACAGAGGCCGATTTTGGCGATGTACGCTTCCGTGTGACAGTCGGGCGCGACCAACCGCAACACTTCATCCTGACCCTGGAACCGTTCACGCCCCCCACAGCGCGGATGATAGCCGAAGGTGTGCGCTGCCAGACGGTCCCGAATAGCGCACGTAAAAACGCCGCCGCCAAAACAACCGATTGGATGCACGAGCGCGACAAGCTGGCTAAACCAGCAGGCATCTATGAGCTATTCCTACGTGATGCCGACGATTACGTACTGGAGGGGCTAGGCAGCAATTTTTACGCGATCCTGAACGGTGAACTGCGCACGGCTGGCGCAGGCGTGCTGCCCGGCATCGCACAGCAAATCGTGTTTGAGGTCGCACCGGGCATCGTGCCCCTGCGCCGCGAAGCCCTGCCTTATTCACAGCTTACACAGGCCAGCGAAGCGTTTATGACCAGCAGCAGTCGCGGCATCGTACCCATCAGCGAGATCGACGGGCAGGCAATTGGCGCTGGCAAACCTGGCCCACTGACCCGCAGGCTGCGCGAAGCGTATCTGGCGTGGATGAATAGTCATCTGGAAGAGCTATAGCCATGAATACAATCAACACGCTCAATAACCTGTGGAAGCTGGTCAACGCGGCCTCGTCCGTCCGCGATATAGCGCAGCAGAACAAGACCTATCAATTTGCCGTGCAGCCAGGTAGCGCCCTGTATTTGCACCTCGCAGGCGTTGACCTGCACATTACGCGCTGGCCGCACCCCCTGATGCGCGTGCAGACGCTGCTACAAGCCGGTTTTGGCTGGCGCATCGCCACCGAACAAGATGCAGCCGGGGTTTACATTGTTGCGATGCGGCGCAATGTCGTCGGCGCGATGACGAAAGGCCGCTTTGAGGTCAGCTTGCCGCATGGCGCACAGGTCATGATGAAGCTCGAACGCTGCGACCTGCATTTGCAGGATGTCAGCGGTACACATGAATTATGACAATACAATCCACAAAATCAACTGATGGATAAACGAAATCAACTGTGAGACTAATTTGTTATTTTTCATACTAAATACAAAACAGCAAAATTCAAATAGGTAAAGCTTGATGACATTAGACCAAAACAGCTTAAAGCTATTACAAGACGCACTCGATACCTTGAATACAGCTTTTGCAGACATGCCCGCTTATCAGCCAGACGTTGATCTGGACGCCCTGCGCCCCATACTGCTGCAAGCCGCTGAGAAAATGCAGGATAATTACCCCTATCCGCACCCGCTATACGCCGGCCAGATGCTCAAACCACCGCACCCGATAGCGCGGCTTGCTTACATGCTGGCCCTATATATCAACCCGAATAATCACGCGCTGGACGGTGGCCGTGCCAGTTCCGCAATGGAAAAAGCAGCCGTTGCAGAAATTGCCGCGATGTTCGGCTGGGAAACCCACCTCGGCCATCTGACGGGCGGCGGCACCATGGCCAACCTGGAGGCGCTGTACATCGCCGGACAACTGGCACCAGGCAAGATCATCGTCGGCTCCGAGCAAGCGCATTACACACACAGCCGCATCTCTAACGTGCTGCAATTGCCCTATGCCGCCATCCCCACTGATGCGCAGGCCCGCATGGATTTAGACGCCCTGGAAAAGCATTTGCAGGGCGGTGACATCGGCACAGTGGTCGTTACGCTGGGCACAACGGCTACGGGGTCCGTTGATCCACTGCCCGAAATTCTGGCGCTGCGTGAGCAATACAACTTTCGGGTGCACGTTGACGCGGCCTATGGCGGTTACTTCACACTGGCGGACAATTTAGCCGCCGAAGCGCGTGCCGCCTTTGACGCCATCACCGCAGCCGATTCGATTTGCATTGATCCACACAAACACGGCTTGCAACCTTACGGCTGTGGCTGCGTGCTCTTTAAAGACCCCGCTATAGGGCGCTATTACCAGCACGATTCACCCTACACCTATTTCACATCGGATGACCTGCATCTGGGTGAAATCAGCTTGGAATGCTCACGCGCCGGTGCCTCGGCGGTGGGGCTGTGGGCCACACAAAAGCTGCTGCCCCTGACGCCAGGCAGCCCCTTCGCAGCGGATATGAGCAAGACGCACGGGGCAGCGCTGGTGTTGGCCGATAAACTGGCACAGGATACGCGCTTCATCGTGCCCTTCATGCCACAACTGGATATTGTCGTGTGGGCCATCCGCGCTGATAGCCGTGAGCAGATGTCCGCATTGGCGCAGGCCGTTTTTGATCGGGCCGCCGCACAACATCTACATCTGGCCTTAGCGAATTTACCCGCGCACCTGTTTGGCGATCAACTGCCAGAAACACAAAGCGCAGACGAGACGGTTGTCTGCCTGCGCTCTGTGCTGATGAAGCCCGAACACGCCGATTGGGTCGCGCTGATCTGGTCGATTATCGACAAGGTTACCGACGCCGCAATCGAAGCCGCTCCGTAGGCACGCACTTCTATAAAAATGGGTGTTCACTCAACAAAGTCTCTGGGTTTGGTTAGGTGGGGCAGGTGGGATTCGAACCCACACGTCCTTGCGAACGGGAGTTTTTAAGACTCCTGTGTCTGCCATTCCACCACTGCCCCACATATCGTTGCTTGATATTGTACTGTGCCAAGCCCGCTTGTCAATCGCACAAATGGCGTGTGGCGCTAACTGGGGGCGCTGTCAGCCGCTGTAACGATCAGCGATTTTCACCGTCCATGTTTTCTCGTTGTGCTACTCATGACAAAGCCGTGAGCACAAATCCGTCAGAAAATCAAAGGGTACTTAACTAGCCCCACTGCGCCAGCACCGTTATAATGAAAGGGTGTTTACTTTGTTCGATCACAGAAGAGGCTGATATGGTATCCAAACGGGCGTTGCTACTGATCACATTGCTATTCACGCTGGCAGGTTGTTTGCGCCCTGCGAACGACTCATTTGAAGGCGTCAATAGCGAAAGCGCCGATGGTCAGACCGCCATCGCACAGGTGGACGCCACACAGCCGACGCCGACGAATACGCGCAGCGTGCCTGCCGACGAACGCAGCGCCACCGTGATCGTCATACAACCAGAAACAGAGGTGCCGCCCAGCACTACGCCAACCGAGGCGCTCCCCGATGAACTGGACGCAACCGCAACAGATACATTGCTGCCCTTTGAGAGCCTGAGCACCAACACACCGACGCCGGAGGGCGATGCAGAGCCAACGACGACGCCATCACCGACGCTATCACCGACGCCGAGCAATACGCCGCCACCGACGGTCACGCAGGTCATTTTGGTGACGCCGGAACCGCCGTCTGTGTTGCAATTCGATACGCCGACGCCCTCGCTAACGTCCTTGCCCGGTGATGGTACTGGGACAACTGGCACGGGCGACGCTGGTGACGGTGAACCGGACGACCCCAACGCCGCGACAGGCGGCAACCCATTTCCGGCGAATTGTCTTTACACCATCGAAAGCGGCGATACGCTTTTCGGGCTGGCCAGCCGCTATGCCGAATTCACGTTCAATGAATTGCTGAACGCCAATTCGTCTATCAACGAGGATTCGATCCTGCAAATTGGCCAGGAATTGAACCTGCCGAACTGCGAAAACGGGCGCTACATCGGGGATCAAGAGATCGTCGTGGACGCTGCTACGCCGACAAATGCGGCAGCCGATACACCTGAAGCAGACGACAGCGACGCGGACACCGACGGCGGCGCGGATGCGACGGCTACAGACGCGGGAGATACGGGTGTTCCCGCTGCGGCGACGGCAGAGCCGACACGCACACCTGCGCCGCGCCTGAGCGTGACGCCTGTGCCGACGACAACACCGCTAGCTGCGGGTGAATGCCTGTATGTGGTGCGGCGTGGTGACACACTGAGCGCGTTAGCGACCCGCTTCGGTGTGTTCATCCGCGATATTGCCGAAGCCAACAACATCGCCAATGCCAATTTCATCAGCGAGGGCGATCAACTGATTATCCCCAATCAGGATGAGTGCCCGTAATGTCGAGACAAACACAGCCCGACCAACGCATTTCGCGCCGCCGATTTTTGCGCTGGTTAGGCGTGCTCGGTGGTGGGGCAGCGGTTGGCGTTGCGGGCGCGGCTTATGGCTTGTCGCGCCTGCTGAGCCGCCAGCCGCAAGAACCGCGTATCGTGGTCGTGACCAGCACACCCGCGCCAACGCCCGACAACAGGCCGCAGATCGTCCGGCGCGCGGATTGGGGTGCAGTGGCACCGAACCACAACGCCCGCAACGAATTCGGCTTTTATGACGCCAGCACGAAGCCCGAAGGTTGGTACACCTATGACGCTGAAAACCTCGCAACGGCCTATCAGACGGTGGTGGTGCATCATTCCGTGCTGTATGAGGCCGATGACCGCTCAACGCTGTTGGAAATCCAGCGCACACACCGCGTAGAGCGGGGTTGGGCAGACGTAGCTTATCACTATTTTGTGGGTAAAACGGGCATGTTGTACGAAGGGCGCACGATTGCGGCGCGTGGGGCGCATGTCGGTGGCTACAATACGGGCAGTGTCGGCGTGTGCCTGCTCGGTAATTTTGAGGTGGAGCAGCCTGCATCCGTGCAGATACAGGCCACCCAGCGCTTGCTGAATTGGCTGGCGCAGCACCTGCAACTGACGCATCTGGCCGCACATAGCGCATTCAACAGCAACACCGTCTGCCCAGGGGATAAGCTCGCGCCGTATCTGCTGCAATTTGCGGCCCAGGCGGGCTTGCAAACCGGCACAGAGGGTTACATCCCGCCTGATGCATGAGGCCGCTTAATAGGCGTACTGGTCCATGTGCTCCAGGGCTGCAACGGCTAGATCGCTTTGCGGCTCGAAGCGGCTGCCTGTAATCTCTACGATAGTGCCGAGTTCTGCCCAATCATAGAGTTGCCTGGCCTGTTCATCCTCGGACATGACACAGCCGAACGTTGACGGATAGCGCACGCCGCCGCCGCCGAGATACGTGCCATCCGGCAGCAGCACCGCCCCATGAAAGCCGTTCATCAGCCCTGGCACGACCTCATACACCCCCATGAACCAATTCATCTCCCATTGGCCGCAGCTTGTGCCGGATGCGTTGCATAGCGAGAAGCTGCTGCCGTAAGCGACTTCGGCGTGGCTGAGAATCTGGAAGATGCCTGTGTAGGTGGGGGCGTCAGAACGCCCGGATGAAATCGGCCAGCTAAAGACGATCTCTTCGTTTTCAAAGGCGACCAGCCATTGCCGCGTCAGGTCAACCACAATGCGCTTATTGGCGATGGGTTCAAGCGGCAGCACTTTATCACGCGAGGGGATTCTCACGGTATCGCCCACGCTGAGCGCTCCCCATTCTATATCGGGGTTGAGTTCATCAATCAGGTTGAAAGGCAAGCCGGTTTTTTGGCCGATGCGATAGCCGTTGTCACCCCATTCAACCGTGTAATCCGATGAGGTGTAGCGCAAGCGCAGGATCGCCTCGCTATCGCCGCTCATCAGCGCTCGGTTGACCTGCTCATAGGCTTCCTGGTCGTTCAGGTAGCGTGACTGCTCATTGTTGCGCAAGGTGTCGTTGACGGCATCAATGAAGCGCTCGAAGGGTTCTTCGCGCAGCGTCAGGCTGTTGTAACCGGCTGCCAGCCAATTCACCAACTGATCTTCTGTCGTCGTCCAGGGTTCGTAATCGTTGGTGTAGGGGTCATAGCCGAGCAAAGTAAATGAGCCGTCTACAAATTCGCGGGCATCACTCAGGAACGGCGTTGGGTCTATGACATCCGGTGGTGTGGCGTTCGTCAGCAATTCGACCTGGCCACGATTGAAGATGCCGAGTGGGTTGGCCTGCATCGCTTCCAGCGTACCAACGATGTCTAATTCACGGCTGGAACGGCCCGAAACGCCGACCAACTCGCCGTTTTCAAAGGCATAACCCGCTTCGTAGGGCGGCAAATAGACCTCATTGACGATGCTGAGCAGATAATTTTCGGCCTCGCCATAATCCAGGCTCACCATCGGTTCAATGCCGACACCCAGCGGGATGCCCGACAAGCCGACGCTGCTGGCTGCCTCGACCATTGCATCTATGTCCAGCACCAGGCCGATGTCATCCGGCGTCATTTCCGCCATGACATCGCCTTCTAACAGCACGCGGATGCGGATGCTTTCATGCCAATTGCGGAAGAGCAAATCGCCTGCTTCAGCCTTCGACATGCGCCCGATAGGTTGGTTCATGGCCCAGACGTTAGGCGGAATTTCCGAAGCCAGTAGGCTGCTGGTGACGAAGATGCCGACCACAAGCACAAGCATCAGCGCCCCAAGCCGCACGGCAATGGTGCGGTTGAGCAGGTGCCACAAGATGTCACGCGCTGCACTGGTGGCCGTTTGCAGCTTATCCGCCGATACCGATACAGTCGGCACAGATACAGATACGGATACAGCCGGGAGCTTCGGCTTGCTGATGCGTGACATATTGCTGCTGGCGTCCTCGCGTATCACAGCCATCGCCTCGCGCCGCTTCTTGCGTTGTTCGATGCGTCGGCGGGCGCTCCCTCGCACTTGTTCTTGATTGGTATTTTCCATCTTCTGCCTTCTGCCTTCTGCTATCCCTATAGCCTCAGCTCGCTTGATGATTGCAAATTTTAGTCAGATCTCAGTCAAATTTCAGTATGGAAGCAAAATCTAAACGGACGCTAACATTTTTCGGGCGCTTTGTGTATGACTTTAACGTGTTGGGGGCCGGTATTCCTCGCGGTGCGGCGCGAAAATATCCAGCAGCACGGTTTGCGTCATAGCTTGTGCGCTGTGCTCCACATGGCCGGGGATGGCGTAGCTATCGCCAGCAGTCAGGCGTTGCTCTACGCCGCCCACGTTAAACACAATCTCGCCAGAGACGACATAGCCGACCTGTTCGTGTGGGTGGCTGTGCGCTGGAACCTGCGTGTTCGGTTCCATGTGGATTTCGACCAACATCATGCTAGCGGTCATGCCGAGCGTTTTACGAAAAACGCCCTTGAGCATCTCGACCTGTTCTGCATCATTAGATTGTACGAAGACCTGACTTGACATAACAATTTGCCCCTCATTTTGATAATGTTCTAACGCTGTTAAGCGCTGTTGATTTTGTAGGGTTGCAGCGAACGTACCAATTATATACCATTTTGGCCTGATTTCTTGGCGTGCGCTAGGTTCTGTTGCCGCACGCACACCATCGGCACATAGCGAGATACGACAAATAAGGCCATCCCAACAAAATAATTGACACGGTTTGCGGACACGGCAAGCCGTGTCCCTACGAACGATGCCCTGTAGGGACACCCTTCTGGGTGTCCGAGCGGCGTCAGC
>DAOTTW010000302.1:0-3426 GCA_034437615.1 Anaerolineae bacterium
TTTATGGCGGCTGACGCCGCCCCGGACACCCCATTGGGTGTCCCTACGGTTCACAGCGGTTGTGTAGGGACGTGCAATGGCACGTCCGCCGAAATACCTACCCCTGTAAAGGGGGCTTGAGGGGGTGAGGGCCAATTCGCGGGCAAAATGGGCCTACCTGAGTAGTTACACGATGCGCAAAAGCCCTTTCAGTTTCAGAAGGGGTCATGGTGGACGCAGGGCGCAGGGGCGTCAAGCCTGAAAGCGGCTGCTGTAAAACTGTTGCTTAACAGTTAGGGGCGAATCGGTTATCATTTGCGCGTTTTGTACCCTGACATTCCCCAACCGGAGAACCGACTATGAGCTTAAAAGATCGGCGGCGTGGTCAACGCCGTGTTTATCAGATATTTGCTATTGTGCTGGCCTTTGTCATGGGCGCGAGTTTGCTGGTGCCGCTGTTCTCGCAGAATTTGGGGGCGGTCAACCCTGATGCGCAGCCCACCACCGCACCGACACAACGCCCCACGCCCACCGTACCCCCGGCACCGGATACCTCCGCGATTGCCTTCACCGAGTCGTATCTGCACCCGGCAGGCATCTTCACGGCAGCCGTGCCGACAGGCTGGGAAGTGGGCACGGAGGTCAACAATCAGGATGAGGCACAGGTGACGCTACGGAACCCGGATTTGCTGAGCCTGGTCGAAGCGCGTATCCTACAACCTGCTGACGATCAGGCTATCAACAGCGCGGCGGATTTGGGCGCGATCTTCGATGAGAACTGGCTGCGCTCAAGCTGGCGCGAATACACAAGCTGGGATGAGAGCACGCGCCGCGTCGATCAAGAGGCCGACCAATTAATCATCGACTTCACGCTGAGCCGCAGTGGGCAGGATTTCATCGCGCGGCATGTCGCCTACACCGATCAGAATTGGGTGTACGTCGTGCGTGCCGTTACGCCGAGTGGCTCGCAGTACTCGGATGTGTTGCGCTACATCATCGACAACATGGTCGCCAATTTCGCACCTGTCGCAGCCTATACCGATACGCCTCTGGCCTGGAATGGCTACTTTGATGAGGTCTGGCAGCATCTCATCCGCTATCCGGCAGATTGGCAGGTGGCCGACGCTGCGCCGGGTGTGCCTGCTAGCATCACCGGGTCGGATGTGTCGTTGCGTGTCGAAGCCGAGGACATCGAGCTTGCCGACGAAGCCGCCGCAGAAGCCTATGTCGCGGGGTTGCGGCCAAATATCGACGTGCTTTCTGTGACCACCACCGAAACGCCATCGGGCAGCGCGTATCGGGTGGCTTACAGCTTGCCGACGCTGGACGGGCCGAGTGAAAGCGGCGTCGTGCTGCTGTTGCCGGGTGAAAGTGGCCTGACGCATGTGGCTAACCTGCGCCTCAGCACAAGCGGCATCGACTTCAACAGCGAGGAAGCTGGCGAAACCTACGCCGATATACTTGGTGCGCTGAATACGCTGGGTGTCTTCCCGGATTTGTCGTAACGTTATTCACGTAGTTGGTCACATCGTCCCTATTCGACCTATGAAGACCTGCTGTAGGGGCGCAATGCATTGCGCCCAGGGCGCAGCACGCTGCGTCCCTACGATCATGCAGGATCATGCAGGTTTGTTTTTTCATCCATCAGACAACCCAAGATAAGCCAGATAACAAGGTCAATCGAGGTAGATGCATGATTACATACGTCTATGGCGATTTGTTCACTAGCCCCGCACGTGTCCTTGTGAACACGGTCAACACGGTGGGCACAATGGGCGCGGGTCTCGCGAAGGATTTCAAGCGCTACTATCCGCAGATGTTTACGGCCTACAAAGACCTGTGTGAGCGCGATCAACTCGACGTTGGCCAACTGATGCTCTATCGCACGCTGCATAAATGGCTGCTGAACTTCCCGACGAAAAAGCACTTCCGGGCCAATAGCAAACCTGAATACATCGAGGTCGGCTTGCAGAAGTTCGCCACGATCTTCTCAGCGCAGGACATCACATCGGCGTCGTTCCCGCAGTTGGGCACAGGCAACCTGGACTGGCAGACACAGGTCAAGCCGCTGATGGAAGCCTATTTAGAGCCGCTGCCCATCCCGATTTACGTACACATCCATCAGGCAGACGCGCCAGACGCGCAGCGCCCGACGATCAGCACGCGCACGATGCGCGATTGGCTGCATGGCCAACCCCTGAACGAGACGTTTGACGCTTTCTACGATGCATTGGTGCAGGCGACGCAGCGCAAACGCCAATTCATCGCATGGGATAGCGCCGGAACGACCTTTGAGGTGCACGCACAGCCGCGCAGCGGACGTGGGCGCGTCAGCATGAAGCTGAATCCGGGGCGGGGCAAGTCGCTTTATCTGTCACAGAGTATGCTGCTGGACCTGTGGCATTATCTGCGGCGTGCGGGCTACGTCCTGCCGCAAAATCTGCCTGCCGGGTTAGATGCGCACGCGGCCTATGCGCTGGCGTTGCTGGCCGAACTCGATACCATGCAGCAGGTCAGTTTGGCGCTTGTCGGTGGCGATGTGGTCAGGGGTTTGCAGTACGTGCCACCTGTGCGCCGGGATCACTAGGCTATTCCAGCTAAAAAAACAAGCCACTCAGACACCCAGAAGGGTATCCCTACAGGGCATCATCCGTAGGGACACGGCTTGCCGTGTTCGCAAACTAGGCCAGTTATTCTGTCGGGATAGCCTTAGACTACTTTTGCAAACAGTCACTGGACGCTCTGCCAGAAGGATGCTAACATAGAAATATTATGGCGATGTGCTGGCTACAGATAAACGGGGAGTAGCGAAGTTGGTATCGCGCTCGCTTTGGGGGCGAGAGATCGTCGGTTCGAGTCCGGCCTCCCCGACTTTGCGCATAACCTGCTTGACGGGTGCGCGGGTATGGTGTAAAGGTAACACACGAGCCTTCCAAGCTCTTAATACGGGTTCGAGTCCCGTTACCCGCTTTGGTCTTTCTCGGATCCATAGCTCAATGGTCAGAGCAGTCGGCTCATAACCGATTGGTTACAGGTTCAAGTCCTGTTGGATCCACATTAGCACACCTATTTTTCCATGTCCTACACACCATCCGATAACACAGCCACATCTCTGCTAGCACGCAGCCTGTTCATGTTGGCGCTGCTGCTCTTCGTCGCCGCCTGCATCACGTGGGTTGGCCTACTGCGTTGGCCACCTTCACCCGCCCCAAGCTATCGCACCTTACAGACGTTCACCACAGGCGGTTTTTTTGGCGTGGTGCTGGCAGCTTTTGCATTCATGGCCTACGCGCTATATCGCGGCCCGGCCAAGCTGCATTCACTGGCCGCAGGTGTCGTGCACATCCTGCAACGGCGCTGGCTGCTGCTGATCGTTGGCGTGCTGCTGCTAGAGGCGAACCTGCTAGCAGCGCTGATATTACCCAATGTGGCACCGGGATTAACGGG
>DAOTTW010000303.1:0-3009 GCA_034437615.1 Anaerolineae bacterium
CCAATCGACCCTACCTGCAATTTGCAGATGGGGGACGTAGCTATTTCCCAGTGCGCGTGCCGCAAACGATTGCGTTTCATATGGGGGATGGGCATACTGATCAATACGCGCAGCTTTATCACGATGACACGGTGCAAGTCATCAACGATCTGGATTTGCCTCGATATGGATTGGGGCAGTACGTCAACCACAAGCGCACAGCCGACGCGAGCGCCGTCGAGCAGGAGATTCTGGACAACCTATCGCGAGCAGGAAGACGCTTGATGGGTTTTTCCCGTACCAATATGTTCAAGCGCCTGGAAAGTTCAGGTAGAGTGTTTTTGCAGACGCTCGAACGTCACATTCTGCGAAATTATATTTTCTTGTACGCGATTGAGCAGGGTCTACCGTTGCCCATCGGAACCCAGGACGCTGCCATGCTCGATACACGCCGCACCGATGTGGATAGTGATACAGTACAACCGGACCTATTCAGCCAATTATTCGGCACGGGAGATGCACAAGACACAGAAGATGCACAAGAGGTCGATACCGTCGAAGATTTAGTTGATGACCTCAGTGAACCGACTTTTCGTGCCCGTGCAGCAGCGATCTACGACACATACGCGACCCAATATGTTAGGCGTTTCAAGTGGTTGAGTAGTGACTTTTTCATGAAGAAGCTGGCTACTCATCTTCGAGATGACGCACGGGCCTTGCTCAAGATTATGCAGGACTGTGGCGAGTGGGACGCTGATTATGATCCGAAACTAGGTAGTCTAGTACGCTTACTCACAGAGCAACATCCACAGGAGAAGGTGCTCGTTTTTACGCAGTTTGCCGATACAGTCAGTTATCTGGAACGCCAGTTGCAGAAACGGGGCATAAAAAAGGTCGCAGGTGTGACTGGTGGTTCATCGAACCCTACCGACCTGGCGCATCGGTTCAGTCCTCGCAGCAACGACAAGACGGTTGCTGAAGAAGACAAAATCCGCGTACTGATCGCAACCGATGTTTTATCAGAAGGCCAGAACTTGCAAGACTGTGCCATCGTCGTCAATTATGACCTGGCCTGGGCGATTATTCGCCTGATCCAGCGCGCAGGCCGTGTGGATCGTATCGGCCAGCAAGCAAAGCAAATCTTGTGCTACACATTCCTGCCTGCGGATGGGATTGAGCGCATTCTACGTCTACGTGAGCGCGTGCGGCAACGCCTCAACGAGAATCGTGAGGTCGTTGGCACGGACGAAGCCTTTTTCGAGGATGAGATGGGCGATGATACCCTGCTCAACCTGTACAACGAAAATGCGGGTATCCTCGATGACGATGACGACGATGAGGTTGATCTCGCATCTTACGCTTATCAGATTTGGCAAAATGCGATCAAACGCGACAAAAGCCTCGAACGCAAAATACCGCAGATGCAGCCTGTAAGCTACGCAACACGAATTCATATCCCCAATCCACGTGAACCGGAGGGGGTGTTAACCTACCTGCGCACGATGGAAGGAAATGACGTGCTGGCCTGGGTTGATCCAGAAGGCAATGTCATCAGTGAGTCTCAGTTCGAGATACTGAATGCGGCGCGTTGTGAGCCTGATACACCTGCCTTGCCACGCGCTGACTACCATCATGCGGCTGTTCAGGCGGGTATTAAACACATCGTCGAGACGCAAAGGCAGAACCCTGGCGGGCAGCTTGGCCGACCCAGTGGCGCACGCTTCCGCACCTATGAGCGCTTGCGGGATTACGCAGCCAGGCAGCGCGGTACGCTGTGGGAAGGGGAATATGAAGCGCGGGGCCTGTATAAAGCCATTGACGAGATTTACCGCTATCCACTGCGGCAACAGGCAACCGACACACTCAATCGCCAGATGAAAGCGGGATTGAGTGATGAAGGTCTGGCGGAATTGGTGATGAATTTGCGGGCCGAGGATCGCCTGTGCATTATCTCCGAGGATAGCAGCGATTACCGTGAACCACGCATTATTTGTAGTATGGGCCTGATGGCACAGGCCAGCACACAGGAAGCTTGAACGACATGGCAGATGTAAACCGCATCGCACAGCATGTGTGCGATTTCAACTTTGAGGACTTGTTCATCGACGAACTGGGGTGGGATACCTTCCGTAGCACACGCTCCGTACCTGTAGATGAAGACTTCTACGATTTGCATGGGCTGGCACAAAAGCGCGGCATGGTCGCGCTACGCTGCGAGGGCGTACCAGATAACAGCACGCGGCGAAAGATCGAGAAAGAGGTCGCGAAGACGTACCGAGAGAACATGATTGTTTACGTCGATGCGGCTGAGGGCGAGCAAGTCTGGCAGTGGGTACGGCGTCATCCAGGCCAGCCACTGAGAAACCGCGAACAGCGTTTTAGCAAGGGCCAATCAGGGCAAGCGGTTGCACAACGGCTGCAAGGGATTGCATTTAGCTTTGAAGAAGAAGACACAATCAGCATTGTGGACGTGACCAGCCGTACCCGTGCCGCCTTCGATGTGGAGCGACTGACCAGGCGCTTCTATGACCGCTTTAAGCGGCAACACGATGCTTTTATGGGCTTCATTGAGGGCGTCCCCGATGCCGACTTCCAGCGCTGGTACGCCTCGGTGATGCTCAATCGGCTGATGTTCATCTACTTCGTGCAGAAGAAGGGCTTCCTGGATGGCGACCACGATTACCTGCGTAATCGCTTGGCAAGGACACAGGGCAACTTCTACCGTGATTTTCTGCTGGTGTTGTTCTTCGAGGGTTTTGCCAAGCGGGAGCATCCAGCCGACATCCGCCAACTGCTGGGTGAGGTGCCCTACCTGAACGGCGGCCTGTTCCTGCCCCACCAGATCGAAGAACAATATGGGCAAGCCATCGAGATCGAGGATGAGGCCTTCGAGAAGTTGTTTGACTTCTTCGATGAATACCGCTGGCACCTGGACGAGCGCCCGCTGCGCGATGACAACGAGATTAACCCGGATGTGCTGGGCTACATCTTTGAGAAGTACATCAACCAGAAGCAGATGGGCGCGTACTA
>DAOTTW010000304.1:0-4797 GCA_034437615.1 Anaerolineae bacterium
CCGCAGAAACGCCGACACCAACGGCCAGCACAAGCGGCGATCAGGCGGATAAAGAACCCCCTGCACCCAGCACGCCGACCCCTGCACCGTCGCCCGCCTAACAACGATACCGTAACTACTCAGGTATGTGTCCCATTTTTAGTCTTTTGGTCGCCAGACGTTAAAACGTCCGGCTCCGGTAAGGACAAGCCTGCTCAAGCAGGCTGTATGCAGCGTGCAATAGCCCCCTTCAGGGGGGGTAGCCCTGCGGAAGCCGCTGGCTTTAGCCAGTGGCGACACACACAGACTGGCCTGAGTAGTTACGGGTTTGTTCTCACTGCTCTACTTCTCTTCTACTGGGCGTTGCGCTTTTGCAGGAAGCGTGCCTCATCCTCGACCAATTCCACCGCTGCGGAGATCGTCGGCGCAGGGTGCAACTCCGCTGGCATCCTCAGAACGTCCGAATGCGTCAAAGTTGGGGCGGCCCCGATAGCTGCGACCTGTGCCAGACCGATTTCGCCCCCGCGCACGGCTCGCAGGTGCAGCGTGCGGCTATCGAGCCGTGTTTTGTCCGTTGCTTGCAGCAGGATATTCAGATGCATGGCCGGTGAGGGCTGTAGCGATACGATGATGCCTTCGTCGCGTTCGGGTGGGATGTCGTAGCGCCAACTATGTTGCGCGTCAATCATGGCGGTGCTGATGAGGTTCTTCAGGCGTTGGCGGCTGCCTGCGGCCAGCAGATCGTTGACGTTTGCGGCATGGTAGCCCATGCCATCCAGCACCACCAGCGTTGAGCGCCCCCCCGTCGCATCGCAGTGCCACACATCCGCCTGACAAGAAGCACCCAGGTCCAGCAGCAACGGACGGGCTGCATAGCGTGCTTTGAGCTTCTGGATAAAGCTATACAACCGGGGCAATACGTGCAGGTCGCCGCGCAGATTTTGGGTGTAGAGGATCGTGAGAGTATCGGGCATATGAGATGTGCTGTCGATTATTTTATTAGGGTGGCTCCAAGCATAGCACAGGCAGATAGGACCCATTTAGCCATACATAAAAGCCAGCTAAAGATCAAAGGCGTAATGAAGTTGTCTCCACTCTGTAAGAGAATCGCAAGAGACAGGGGTCATTGTTGTGCATGGTCGTGCAATAGAGACCGTAAGCATTTCTCTCGCTTAAAGCCTATTGAAAACTTATGAATTGAAGGAGCACGAGATGGCAACTGCAACACAGGAAAAGACAAGCAACCTTACCCTGAGCAACAGCGCTATCGCCAGTCAGGTTGAAATCGGTGTCGTCAGTGGTTTGTTCGCCGGGGGCATCTTCGGTGTGCAAATGCTGCTGGCCGAAATGATGCCGATGATTGCCTCGATGATTGGTTCCGATAGCATTGTGATTGGCTTCATCATCCACATGCTGATTAGCGCTGTCATCGGCGGTACGTATGGCATCATCGCCGCACGCTTGCCGCGCACGCTGTTGGTGCAGGTCGCTGGTGGCCTGATTTATGGCATCGTCTGGTGGGTGCTGGGGGCGCTGGTTATCATGCCGACCGTGCTGGGCATGGGCGAGATGGTGCTGAATGTGACGCCTGCGCTGGGCAGCCTGATCGGTCATAGCATCTTTGGCATCTTCATGGCGGTGGTCTACGTGCTGCTGCGCGACAAGAACTAGGTCGTATCGACATTTATGAGTAGGGGTTCAGATGGACCCAGGGCATAGCACGCTGTGCCCCTACGTTTTGGACCGTCGAAGTCGTTACGCACTAATTGATGCGCAGCAGGGGCGTGATGTTCGATAAGGTGGCCTCACCGATGCCTTCGACATTCGTCAGTTGTTCCAGCGCGGTGAACGGGCCGTTCGCCTCACGGTAAGCCACGATACGGGCGGCGATTACCGGACCGATACCGGGCAAAGCCTCTAACTGTGTGGCGTCGGCGCGGTTCAGGTCAATTTGTGGGCCACTTGCTGCATTGATCGCGCTTGTGGTGCTGAGCGCCTCGCCTTCTGCTGGCACGTGCACATGATCCCCGTCGCGCAGACGTTGCGCCAGATTCACGCGCTGCAAATCGGCAACGGGTAGCGCCCCACCTGCTGACGTGAGGGCAACTTGCACACGGCTATCGTGTGGCATGGTATGCAGGCCGGGGTTTGCGATTGCGCCAGTGATGTAGACGACGATGGGGCCGGGCGCGGTGACGGTTGGCGTCGGCTGCGGAGGATTGACGGTAATCTGCACAGGTTGCGGGCGGCTGAGCAACAATACTACGCCCCCGAATAAAACAACAGAAAATAACATGCCATAGGCGACGATTGCAGCCCAGGGACGGCTACTCATGGTTGTTTCCCCCTATGTTTGATGCCCGTTGTCATTGCCTTGTTGTTGTCGTGCAGCAAGCCCTTGCCTGGGCGCAACGTGCTCTAATCAGCAGCGGCAGCCTGTTCCTTTGCAGGCCGTTCACCTACGAAGACGACACGCGCTAATTCGCTCACCCGCGTCAACGAGTTAGCGATGGCAGGCATCAGCAGCATGGGGCGCACCAGCTTGAAGGCATCGCGCACGAAATCCACCATGTAGTCAGTCGCACGCTTATCGACGCTGCGATCATATAACCAGAATAGCGTCACCAAAATGTAAACGGAGTACAAAACCTGCACCATGCTTTCAGCGATGGCTTGGCGCGGGGTGTCGGTGGCTTCAAAGATCACGTTGCTGAAAACCGCCAGCATTGGGTCGCTGTAGCCATCACGCCCCGGAATTTTGACGTTGTTATCCGGCTTCATGGCCGCACCAAAGAGCGCCGCAATTGTCGTGTGATGGGGGTCCATCTGTTGCAGTTTGTTCATCAACAGATGGTGATAGCGATCTGCGATGGTGCCAATCGGTAGCGCTTCCGCCTGTGTTTGCTGGGCGAGTTGTCCGTACAGCGCAATCGCTAAATCTTCCTTCTGCGAGAAATAGCGATAAGCCAGCCCCAGCGAGCAGCCCGTAGCAGTGGCGATGTGGCGCATGGTCGTCTGGTCGTAGCCTTGCTCTGTGAAGAGGCCGATGGCTGTATCCAGGATGCGCTGCCGGGTCTGCTGTCCCTTTTGCGTAAGTTCGTTAGGCTCCAAGTAAATCATGTCCTCATCATACCCCGTTGCTCACATCAAGTATTTTCAGTGTATCATGAATGTTGTGAACAGTTAAGCACCTTGTACCTCATCGGGCAATTTTGCTCAGCATCTGCTACAATTGGCAGCACACCTGTTCAGGAATAATTGGAGCGGCTGATGGCAAAAAACCGTACACGCTATGTCTGTCAGAATTGCGGCTGGCAGGGGGTCCGTAAGATGGGCCGCTGCCCAAATTGTAGCCAGTTCAACACGATTGTAGAGGTTGTCGAAGAAGCACGTAAACCCGTGCAGCCTTCTCGTGCTATGGGCGGCGTGCCCCTATCGCAACCGCAGCGCCTGGCCGATGTCGGCACGGAAGAAGATGAACGCTTGTTCGTCCCGCTGACTGAATTTAGCCGCGTGCTGGGGGGTGGCCTGGTGCATGGCAGCCTGACGCTGCTGGGCGGTGAACCGGGGCAGGGTAAAAGCACACTGCTGCTACAGGCCAGCGCCTTGCTCTCGAATCAGCATGGGACGGTGCTCTACGTCAGCGGTGAGGAAAGCGCCCGACAGATTAAGATGCGTGCGGATCGGCTGAAGCTGCAAGCGCCTGATCTGCACCTGTTGACCGAGACGAATCTCAGCCGCATCTTTGAGCACGTTCAGCAGCTACAGCCCATCATCCTGATTATCGACTCGATCCAGACGACCTACACCGATGCACTGGATTCGTCGCCGGGGCTGGTTTCGCAGGTGCGTGAATGCGCGTCACGCTTGCAGGGCCTGGCCAAAACCGAGGGCGTGAGCGTGTTCATGATCGGCCATGTGACGAAAGAGGGCAACATTGCAGGGCCACGTGTGCTAGAGCATATCGTGGATACGGTGCTGTATCTGGAGGGTGACCCGTTTCAGTCGTTTCGGCTGTTGCGCAGTGTAAAGAACCGCTTCGGCGCGACCAGTGAGGTCGGCGTGTTCGAGATGCTGCAAAGCGGTATGGTGGAAGTGCCGAATCCATCCGAGGCTTTCTTGACGGAGCGTGTGATTAATGCCCCCGGCTCTACGATTGCCGTAACGATGGAAGGCACGCGCCCGCTACTGGTGGAAATGCAAGCGCTGACCAGCCCGACGGCCTTCGGTAATGCGCGGCGCACCCCCAACGGCGTCGATATGAACCGTTTGCTGCTGCTGACGGCGGTGCTGAGCAAGCGTGCTGGTCTGCGCCTGTTCGATCAGGACATTTTTGTGAATGTGGTCGGCGGTTTGCGCGTCAGCGAACCCGCGTCTGATCTGGCGATGGCGATGGCGATAGCCTCCAGTTATTTTGAGCGCAACGTCCCGGCAGATATGGCTTTTATTGGCGAGGTCGGGCTGAGTGGTGAAATCCGCACCGTGAGCCAGATCGGGATGCGCCTGAACGAAGCGGCGAAGATCGGCTTTCGGCGGGTGCTGATGCCGAAGGTGCGGCGCAAGCTGGAAGATGCCCCGCAGCAGCTCGAACTGATTCAGGTGCGCAATTTGTCTGAAGCGTTACGAGCCGCGCTGCCGATGCCGCAACCTGAAGCGAGCCAGGCGTAGGCAGGGCGTGTCAGCAGGCAAGCAGCGCATCGGTAACTGCTCAGGCCAGTCTGTGTGTGTGTGTCGCCACTGGCTAAAGCCAGCGGCTTCCGCAGGGCCAACCCCCCTGAAGGGGGCTATTGCAAGGTACATACAGCCTGCTTGAGCAGG
>DAOTTW010000305.1:0-17989 GCA_034437615.1 Anaerolineae bacterium
GCTACCTGGAAGTCACCGACCTGGGCGAGACAGCAGGCGGCCCTTACGTCATGCGCCTGCCGGATGTCAGCCGCGAATCGGATGTGATGGTGATCCTCAAATCAAGCAGCAGCGGCGCGAATGCAACGTTTTTGGATGGCCCAGCAGATATTGCCATCGAGATCGTATCCCCTGGCAGCACGAAGACTGATTACGGTGATAAACACGAAGAATACGAAACAGGTGGCGTCAAAGAATACTGGTTGATTGACCCTCGGCGTGAAGTCTGTCATTTCTACCGCATGACTGACGATGGCAGCTATACGACCGTTCAGCCCGACGCGGATGGCAACCTAAGGACACCGCTACTACCAAAGTTCGTGTTGCATGTCCCGACACTCTGGCGCGAGCAGTTGCCGAAATCCCGCGAAATCAACAACGCTGTAGACCGCATGTTAAAGGCTGACGAGTGATGGCTCAACGCGCTTATCATCCCGTTATCCCACAGGGGTATCTGCTGTATACTATGCGTACTTAGTCGCGCACGTACACAGGAGCATCGGCCATGCGCCAAAAATGGGAATACCTCATCGTATACGTCACGGATAGCAAGGTCGCTGAAGACGGCACAGAAGTAGACACACACCTTGATGCAGATACTTATACGGATAAGCTGCAAACTTACGGTGAAGCAGGCTGGGAAATGGTCAGCTTCGTGTGGGAAGCGGACGGCGCGAAGGTTGCTTTTAAGCGCCCCAAAGAGAAATAGCACGGCCTATGCCTGATATAGCCCCTATCGACGTTTGCAGCATCCCGACAGGCGATCACACACTCGGCGATGCGCGTTACCCGTCCAGCCGCCCACAGCATACGGTGCACCTTGCCGCCTATCATATTGCGCAGGATGCCGTGACCAATCATCTATACGCTGAGTTCGTGCTGGATGGTGGCTATGATGACCCGCAATGGTGGACGGAATTGGGCCAGCGCTGGCTGAAAAGCAAACAGATCAATCAGCCGCATTTCTGGAGCATCGAGCAATTCGGCCACCCTGAGCAGCCTGTCGTCGGCATAAGCTGGTATGAAGCATTGGCCTTTACACGTTGGCTAGCGCATCACACGGGCCAGCCCTGGCGCTTGCCGACGGAGGCCGAATGGGAAGCCGCCGCGCAGGGCGCAGACACCAACTCTGGCCGCATCAACACCGCCGAACAGCTTCATAGCCGCCCGTTACGCATTGATGAGCCGGATTACAGGCCGAATGTGTCGCGTTATGGTGCGCGGCATATGCTGGGCAATGTGTATGAGTGGTGCAGCACGCGCTGGGGCCATAACTGGCAATCGCTGGATTATCCGTATCCCTATGACCCCGACGACGGGCGCGAAGATTTAGATGGCAGCCATGCGCGTGTGATGCGCGGCGGTTCCTGGTTCGACCCGATACAGATGGCGCATCCGTCCTATCGAGCACGCTATCTGCCGGGGTCACGGGGTAGCAACATCGGCTTTCGGCTGTGCTACACGCCTGATGCATGAGCCAGTTGGCGTCCAGGCGGCATCAGCCGCATTATGGGTTTATTTGCGCCTTGCTGTACTAGCCCTGCCCGTAAGTGTCATGATCGAGCGGCCACATCGGGCGTACATCCAATTCAAGGCTGCTGTGCAGTCCCATCTGATAACGGAAGAAACCAGCTGCCGCAATCATGGCGGCGTTATCGGTGCATAGGCTTAGTGGTGGGTAACGCACCGGCAGCGCGGTTTCCTTGCTCATTTTAGTGCGCAGCATTTGATTTGCACTGACGCCACCAGCCAGCAGGATTTCATGTGCGCCGTGTTTCCCGGCGGCGCGGGCGGCTTTTTCAACCAGAATATCCGTCACGGCATATTGAAAGCTGGCCGCGATGTCGTTCACCGATACGTCTGTGCGCAATTGCGAGCGTTTTTCAGCGCCACGCTTGCGCCGATTGCGACCTGTGGCGGGTTGTACGGTCACCTGGCGCATTACAGCCGTTTTGATGCCGGAAAAGCTAAAATCGAAGGTCTCATCACGCTTACCACGCGGAAATTCAAAGGCGCTGGCGTTGCCCATCTGCGCCGCTTGTTCGATGTGTGGGCCACCGGGGAAGGGCAATTGCAACAAGCGCCCGACCTTATCGAAGGCTTCGCCTGCGGCGTCGTCTAGCGTGCCGCCGAGCCGTTCATAGTCGCCATGATTGCGCATCAGCAGCAATTCCGTGTGGCCACCGCTGACGATCATCACCAATGCCGGGAAATTCACGGGGCGAAAAGGTTGCGCCAGCCACAACGAATAGACGTGGCCTTCCAGGTGGTTGATACCAAGCAAGGGCTTATCGCTCATCAGTGCCAGCCCTTTTGCATAATTGACGCCGACCAGCAGCGAACCAGCTAGGCCCGGCCCTTGCGTGACGGCGATGGCGTCAATCTCTTGCAGCGTCACGCTCGCATCGCTCAGCGCTTGTTCCACGACGCCGCAGATGGCTTCCACATGGGCGCGTGATGCCAACTCAGGGTAGACGCCGCCATGTTGGGCGTGCAGGTCGATCTGTGAGGCGACGACGTTTGACAGCAGGGTTTTGCCGTCCACGACAACGGCGGCTGCGGTCTCGTCGCAGGATGATTCGATACCGAGTATGTGTGTCATAGGCTTCAGGGTGCTATTGCGTGCAGATATGTGCACTGATTATAGGCTTGTATGCCTGTACATGGCAAACCCGCTAGCCGTCGCTTGTGTATCGAATCCGCTTGAAACGTCGTGTCGGGGCGCAGCAGGTTTTCACAGGTCAAGCGTGGACGCTGTAACCGATTGATTGCGGTGATGATGTGGCAAGGCCGTACAATTTGCGGGCAGGTCATGGCCTGCCCCTCAAAACGTTGCAATGCTTACTTCTCGATGGGCACACCGACGCTGTTGCCCCATTCCGTCCAGGAGCCGTCATAGTTGCGCACGTTGTCGAAGCCAAGCAGGTACTTCAGCACGAACCATGTGTGGCTGCTGCGCTCACCGATGCGGCAATACGAAATCGTCTCGGCACCTGGCTGGAGGCCCTGACCATCGACGTAAATCTGGCGCAATTCGTCGGCGTTCTTGAAGGTGCCATCGTCATTGGCGGCGGTCTTCCAGGGGATGTTCTTCGCGCCAGGGATGTGACCACCGCGCACCGCGCCTTCTTGCGGGTAGCCTTCCATGTGCAGCTTCTCGCCGGTGAATTCCGCTGGGCTGCGCACGTCTACCAACTGGCCGTTTTGCTTGATGTGGTTCAGCACCTGCTCACGGAAGGCCCGTTCGGTGCTGTCGTCGCGTTCTGGGGCGTTGTATTGCGTTTCCGGGTAGCTAGGTACGTCTCGTGTCATCTCGCGGTTTTCGGCCTCCCACTTAGCGCGGCCACCGTCCATTACCTTCGCGTTCGTATGGCCGAAAAGCTGGAACACCCAGAAGGCATATGTGGCCCACCAGTTGTTCTTATCGCCATAGAAGACAACGGTGGTATCCGGTGTGATGCCGATGCGACGGGCCAGCGCTTCGAAGCCGTCTTTGCCCAGGTAATCACGTACTAGTGGGTCGTTCAGGTCTGATGTCCAATCGACCTCGACTGCGCTGGGGATGTGGCCAGACGGGTACAGCAAAGGGTCCTCGTTGGATTCTACAATGCGTACATTGGGGTCGTTGAGGTGTTCTGCGACCCAATCGGTTGTCACGAGTACAGCGGGCTTGGCGTAACCGCGATTTGTGATGTCTGTCATCAATGTGTCTCCTTACCAGTGCTATAAATAAAACTTATGGATGCCATAAGCGATGCTTATCCAGCAGCCTACCGTTTGACGCAGTGATTGACCAGCGTGCTTACGTTAAATTTGTATATAAATGACGTGATGCTTGGCGTGGGGCAATGTGAGGGGGGCATGACCCGCCCCTACATTTACATTTTAGGTATTGGAACAGAACCAGCGCCTAATCACCTGCCTGATCGCGTTCGGCGTGCAGACGGAAATGATTCAGCTTGGAGAGTTCGCGTACCTGTTGATCGGCATGATAGCTACTGCGCACCAGCGGACCGCTTTCGACCCACTTGAAGCCCATTTCCAGGCCGATGCGCCGGAATTCCTCGAACTCTTGTGGTGTGTAGTAGCGTTCAATCGGCAGGTGCTTCTTGCTCGGTTGCAGATATTGGCCAATGGTCAGGATGTCCACGCCGACCGCGACTAAATCCTGCATGGTCGCAAGCACCTCGTCAAATGCCTCGCCTAAGCCGACCATGATGCCGCTTTTGGTCAGCACCAGCGGGTCCATTTGCTTGGCGTTACGCAGCGTGTCGATGGCCCACTCGTAACTATCCTGTGGCTGCACCTGCTTGAACAGGCGCTTCACGGTCTCAACGTTGTGGTTGAGGATTTCGGGTTGTGCGTCCATGACGATTTTCAGCGCGGTCTCGCTGCCCTTGAAATCCGGGATCAGCACCTCGATGCTGCAACCGGGCTGCAATTGCCGGATGCGGCGAATCACCATCGCGAAAATGGGCGCACCACCGTCGGGGCGGTCATCGCGGTTGACGCTTGTAATCACCACATGGCGCAGGTTCATGGCACGCACGCTCTGCGCGATGCGGTTCGGCTCGGCCCAATCCAGCGGGCTAGGGCGGCCTGTTTTGATGTCGCAGAAGCCACAGGAGCGCGTGCAGGTATCGCCCATCATCAGGAAGGTAGCCGTGCCAGCGCCCCAGCATTCACCGATGTTGGGGCATTGCGCCTCTTCGCAGACGGTGTGTAGCTCTTTGCTGCGCATCAGTTCGCGCACGTTCTGGTAGGTCTCGCCGCTTGGGGCACGGACCTTAATCCAGGGTGGGCGGCGGCGCGGGTTTTTCGGGTCCGGTTGCCATTCCTGCGCGTCTGTTGTCGGAATGGTGTTGGGGTCTATGACATTGCTCACAGCAGAAACTCCAGTCGTTTACGTGACGCCCATTATACAAGCTGCCCGTGTTTTGCAAGCATTAGAAGGCTTGTATAGTCCATCCTACCAGAGTCCGAGGTAGCACCACAGAAAAACGTGGGCGGTGAAAATTGGTAGTCATTACGGCGGCTGAGGCCAAGAATAGCATCCCTCAAGGTCTGTAGCCCCAGGCTGTGACGTGCGGTTGATCCAGCGCCGGAAATAAGCCTTCACTCAATTGCGTATACACACCCGATTGTGTGTTCAGCGCCAGTAGCAAATAGCCCTGATTATCCTCTGGGATGTTGGCGGCGAAGGCGATGTGTGTCCCCTGTGGTGACCAGACGAGGCGCGGTGGGTTCGGTGTGTGGTTGTTCGTGGCAAAATCACAATAGGCTGTGACCTGACGTGTGTCCATGTTTAGCACATGCAACACAGCCTGCCCGGTGTTGGCTTCCACGTTTGGGCCGAGCAATTCCGTCACCCAGAAGGCCAGCTTATCGCCAGTCGGTGACCAGTAGAGGTCATCCGGGGCGTAGCCGCTGATGCGCACAGCGCCGTAGGTTGCGGATAAGAACGTTACTTGCTGCGGGAGTGCGCTACCGGGCCGAATGATAAAAATTTCGCCACCTGCAATCGACGCTTGCGGATCATAGGCACCACGCCCGACGAACGCCAACGCGGACCCGTCGGGCGACCAGCGGCTTGCGTTGAAATAGGCTGTATCTTTTGCGAGGCGTACATGGCGCGTGCTGTCGTCACGGGCTGTCAGATCAACGAGCATACGCCAGAAGCCGCTATTGGTGCCCGGCGCGGCATCCGGCACCGCGTCTTGCTGTTGCAGCGCGACGCCCCAGCGCCCGCCCGGTTGCACGGACGTTACGCCCTGCACGGGTAGCGTCTCGCTGATGCCTGCGGCAGCATCAACCGATTTCAGGTAAGCGCGATGGTCCGGCGTCCAGATCAGCAGCGTGTCATCGCTCCACCACTGCACATCCGACGCGCCGCTGACGATAGCTGAGCGCTGTGTGCCGTTTAAGCGCATCTGTGTGTACGTGCCAGTTTCGGGGTTCACATACGTCAGCCAGCGTGCATCCGGCGACAGGCGGCAATTGCTGGTGCAGGGTGTTGTATCCGGCAAGGGGTAGCGCGTCGCCCGCTCGACATCGTATACCCACAGCGCCTCGCTATCGAACGCCGTAAGAATGATACCGCCTGCCTCATAGGAGCCAAGCGGAAATTGAATACCGTTACCGGTGCAGACCGCTTGTACCTGCGTTTGGGCTTTGGCTGGCTGGCTGAGTAGCAAGAGCGCTACAGGTAGCAGCAGAACGAGCCATTTTCGCGTGAGCATTCGCATGATTTCCTGTATATCCTGTATGTCCTGTGTGCCATGTATGTCGTGCATGTCCTGTGTCGCATCTGGATTGTCGTTGGTGGCAAGAGGATACAGGCTTCATGCGCCTGCGCCAATACGCCAGATGTGCAGACGATTCGGCTGTTGCCCACCGCCATCATCCGCGATGTAGAGGTAACCCGCATGGCTCAGGCAATCCACAGGCTGATGTAACCCAACGCCGGCGAATTCGCTCAGATGCTCTGTGGTCAGCAAGGCGTCATCCGCGTCTGTAATTGCATGGGTGTGGAGCAGATGCAGTGTGAGGCTATCGTAATCGTAGGGCAGGCCGTCGGCGTCCACTTGCGGCCCCGGCAGGGCATAGGCCAGGCGCAGACGCCGACACAACAGGCTTACATCCGGCGTCAGCGTGGCGATGGACAACACGCGGCTTTCGCTGATGCCTAAGATTTGCATGGGCGTGATACCTGGTGGCAATGGCAGATGCGGCATGAGGGCCATCTTGTCAGCGATTGGCAGCGCGTACAGCCAATCTGCAAGCCGATCTGTTTCCCGTAAGCCCCGCAAGCGCGTCGCCGTTTTATCTAGTGGGTGTGGCGCACCTGGCGTTTGCGGCGCGATTAAATCCGCTGGTAGATTTTGCGCGGGTGGTGCGCTCAGGATGTCCGGTGGCCACACACCACGATAACGCACCTGATGCCGTCGGTGTGCATCCTCATCAAATTCACCCAACCACAGCACGCCCGCAGCGCTGATGCCCTGTAAATAAATGCCTTGTGTTAGGTCAAAGGATAAAACGTGTGGCTTTATGTTATGCAATAGAGATTGTGGCATGGACATTGAACCTGTTGGCAGCAGCTAAGTACAAATTGTTTTGGTTTTGCCCCTGGGGTTTTGATTGTTCAACCCGACAGCATTTGTATAGATGTACTGGGTTAAAGTTTTGCAAGACAGCACATCTTGACAATGCTCAAGGTAGTGACTGCTGATGATGTGCTATAATATCCCAAGATTCGTAAGAATGTGTGTCGTATCAGAGACGAATCGCGCTTGACTAAATAATAAATTCATTATCTGCGGAGTTTGAGGTCATTCATTATGGCTGGGCAAACAATACGTAAATCGTCTGCTGTGCAAGATGTCCAACGCTGCGCTGAGGGCCGTACTGGCCAGCATGAGATGCAGGAATTGCCCTACCAACTTACCGAAATTCCGCTAAGCTGGATGCAGGCACTTGCTCATGATTTAATCGGAGAAACTGGCCTATCACATGCAGTAGAGACCCCGGCAGAAGGCCAGGAAACGCTGGAAGAGCAAGACGCCGAACATACCAGAGGCACCGAAGGCCGCAACGATCTATCAGAGAACCAAGAAACGACGATGAGCACACCTAACCCCTATACTAAGCCCATATTGATCGTTGAGGATACCGTCGAATTGGCTGAGGTACTGCAAGCGACATTGCAAAGCATGGGCCTGACGGCTCACTACGAGACGCACGGCAAAGCAGGGCTGGAAAGGCTGAAAGAGCTTGAGCCGGAGATTCTGCTGATGGATATTGGCCTGCCGGATATTACAGGCTGGCAGATGCTCGATAGTATCAAGCAGCACAGCAGCGAAAATGGCCTGAAGATGCCGAAAATCATCGTGATTACAGCTTATGGCGACCCGGCAAATCGTCTGGTGGGCAAGCTGCAAAACGTGCATAGCTATCTCGTGAAGCCCTTCACGCCGGGGCAGGTCGAAAACCTGATTAACGATGTGCTTGGCAGCCTCTGAGGTCGCTTTGCCGACGACAGAGCCGCAAGGTGCCAAGCGTGACTTTGCCGACCCCGCCAAACGTGAAGTTTTGAAGCGAATCCCCACATGCCTGTCCGCTGGAACCGACGCACAGCGCTACTTTTCACGCTAGCAACCGCATTGGTGATGTTTGCCGCGATCTGGCTTGTCATTCAGCTAGACCGTGCATCGCAGCGCACGGCGATTGATGCCACACCGCCGACTCCCGACCATTACGCCCATTACACCTACCAGCGCACACAGGGCCAATTTCAGCAGGCACTTTATCATTTGCAGCGTGTCGCAGAGAATGACGGTTGGAGCAGCGTCCGTCTGATTGAGATGGGCAACCTATGGCGCGACATGGGCGATATAGCGCAGGCGTTGGCTTACTGGCAAGCCAGCGCAGACACAGACGCCAACCTGCTGCGGCAAATAGCGGATGCACAACTGACGCAGGGCCAATTCGGGGCCGCACAGCAGACGTTAGCGCTGCTACTGGACGTAGCGCCAGATGACGCCTGGGGCCATTACAACGCGGGCCTGTTGCTGGCTCCATCGGACCCGGCAAGCGCTCAGAGGCACCTGAGCCGGGTGGCCACACATGCGGCCTATGGCACAGGCTCGCAACGGGTGCTGGCTGCGCTGTTCCAGTATGACAATGACCCGCTGCTCAGTGCGCATGTTGGCGCGACGTTGGCCGAATTAGAGCGCTATGCGTTTGCAGAAAATGCCTTCGTGTATGCCGCAGGCTTCCAGTATCCCTTCGCAGAGGCGCTGGCGTATGCTGGCCTGATGCAGGATTTTCAGGGGAAAGACGGCGGCGCATACATCCGGCGGGCCATTGACATAGCCCCAGCAAACGCAGACGTGCGCTATGTGCAGGCGTTGCACCTGCGACAGCAAGCCAATTACGATGGCAGCGTGTTAGCGTTACGGGCGGCATTGGCGCTGGAACCGGATAACGCGATTTATCATGTGGCGATGGGCCAAACACAGCAGCAGATGGGCGACATCACAGGCGCACGCTTATGGTACGAGGCTGCCGTCAACATCTCTGATGACGACCCACAGATACAGGCCGTTCTGGATACGTTTTACGCGGATGAAGCCGCTATGCTGCCTGAAGAATGGCTAGAGGTCTTGCTGCCTTAACGCCCGTCCTGGCTATCATCTGCTAATTGTTGGCGCATATACAGCACAAGCTCCGCGCCACGCCCTAAATTCAGCGTGACCTCATAGGCATCGACAAAACCCAAACGCCGATACAGGGCGATAGCACGCGGGTTATGCTTTGATGCGCCGATCTCTACGCAATCAGCATCCAGCTTTCCGGCCAGATGCATAAGATGCTGTATTAACGCGCTACCGACGCCATAGCTGCGATAATGGGCGCTCACATACAAATCGCTAATCTCGGCAGAGCGTGACCAGCGCGTTACCTGTCCATAGGCAATTAATCGGTTGGCGTGGGTGACGACGATGCCATGGCCACGACCCTGCTCCACGAAGCGTTGCATCCGGTCAATAATGTGAATCGCTCGCAATAGCGTGCGGTCCGACCAACAATCTGTGATGAGCGCATGTGCATCGGCTGTTTCTACGGGGCGGAAGGCAAGCTGCCCGTCGTGGTGATTGTGCATAGGCAAGGCTTTTGTGGCGCGTACATAAATAAAAAACGCCCAATGCTGAGCGTTTGTTGCGTGGAGGCGACGACCGGAATCGAACCGGTGTAAACGGTTTTGCAGACCGTTGCCTAGCCACTCGGCCACATCGCCGCTAGGCAGGCAAGTATAATCATGAGGGTGCGCAATCGCAACCCTTTTTCTGCTACATAATTCGCTTTAGGACTTTTTCTGCTAAAAAAACAAGTCAAATTAGGGACGCGACTCAGCGCGTCCGGCGCGAAGACGCACCTACTCCAGAGCGGTTTCACCATCATCACTGCGTTCGGCTTCTTCCATTGAGCGGCCCATAATCATCAGGGTGGGTGCCCATAGGCCAACGAAGATGCCTAAACGTTCTGCATGTGAACGGTCATCGCCGCGTTGCAGGAACCATACACCAATGCTCAGAAAAATCGAAGCGAATGCTGCCAGATACATCGTTGCGGAATTGAAGCCCATTGTGCGCATTAAACGTAGCATATCGACTACTCCTTATTTGGTTGATTGTATTTTTGGTTCACATGCTGCGCCGCAAAGAATACAATAAAGAGGACTACCAGTGGCTATACCGTAACACGCTGTTCGCCGTCTGCGTGCGCCATATGAATTATCTCCATTTTACTCTATGGTAACCTACAGCAGCAGGGTGAGCCTGACGCGTGTATAGCTTTAGGCTGGTTTTTGCATTGCGTAAATGTTCAATGAATGCTGAACATAATTCTAGCGTAGCGGATGCTGCTAGGTTTCTGATGCTAAAGCCTGTACACTAGCATTTCCCAGATAGTCAACCGCACAGCTTCGGCATAATAAACTCATGCATGTGGATTACCTCTCGCTGACGAACTTCCGCAATTATGCGCGGCTTGAGTTGCTGCTACCGCAGCAGCCCGTTGTCATCTATGGCGAAAATGCGCAGGGCAAGACGAGCCTGTTAGAAGCGCTCTCTTACCTGGCCACGTCGCGCTCTCCCTACACGACAAGCGACCGCCAGCTTATTCACTGGCGCATGATGGAGGACGATGAGCCGATACCATTTGCACAGCTCTCAGCGGAAATCAGCAACCGTTTTAGCCCACTGCAAAAGCTGGAATTGACGCTGCTGCTGGACCGTTCGACTGGGGCAACGCGCTTCAAGAAGACGATCAAGCTAAACGGCGTGGAGAAGCGCGTGATGGATGTCGTGGGCTTGCTGAGTGTGGTGCTATTTTTGCCGCAGGATTTAGCGCTGATTGAAGGCTCACCGGGCGAACGTCGGCGCTTTATGGATGTCACGCTCTCGCAGGTCGAACGCGCTTATTTGAATGCGATCACGACTTATGAGAAGGTCCTGCCGCAGCGCAATGCCCTGCTGCGTCAGATTGCCGAGCGGCGTGCCAGCCCGAAAGAACTCGCGTATTGGGATGAACAGCTTGCGCAAAATGGCGCGGTCATCATCGCACAACGCCAGCAATTTTTGCGCGAACTCGAAGCGCTGGCACAGAAAAACCATGACGCGCTGACGGGCAACCGCGAATTGCTGACGCTGCAATATCAGCCCAGCTTCGCACCATCGGCTAATGGCACGGGCCAACGCTCTTTCGATGTTTTCGGGCTGGATTTAAACCGTCAACTGGACGCGGACGCCATCACCCCGCAATTTATGGGGCAGTTGCAGCAGGAACAGCGCGATAGCATTTACCGGGGCATGACGCTCAGCGGCCCCCATCGTGATGAACTGCGCCTGTTCATCAACGGGCGCGATTGCGGCTTATACGGCAGTCGCGGGCAGGCACGCACGGCGGTGCTATCGTTGAAGCTGGCCGAATTGGACTGGATGCATCAGCGCATTGGTGAGTGGCCGTTGCTGCTATTAGATGAAGTGATTGCCGAACTCGATAGCAGGCGGCGTGCTTTCTTGCTAGAGCGGCTGAGCGGGCAGGCGCAAACGCTGCTGACAACCACTGAGCTAGATATCTTTACGCAGGATTTTCTGAGCCGAGCGCGGGTTTTCCGCGTGCAAGAGGGCCAGATCACAACCTAGAGGGCAGGCAATGGCACAGGACGCCGCAGCAACACAACCCTATGTATTCCTCAGCCACAGCACACAGAATAAAGACATTGTAAAGCAGATTGCCGCACACTTAGACGCGAGTGGCGTGCCCTTTTGGATGGATACAAAGGATATTCGCGTCGGGTCACGCTGGGTAAAAACACTGGAAAACGCCATTCTCAGTTGCAGCGCTATGCTGGTCGTGATGTCCAGGGCGGCGCGTGAATCCGAATGGGTGGAAAGTGAGACGCTCTTAGCGCTGGACCACAAGAAGCCGATATTGGTCGCAATGATTGAGGATGTGCCTTTACCGCTGCAACTTATGTCACGCCAGTACATCAGCCTGCTAGATGATTTTGACGCCGGGATCGAACACGTCTGCGATGACCTGAAGGCGATTCTCGCGGGTGATGCCACAGATGCAGAGCGTGCGGCTGAACCACCATCGCATTTGCCCAATGAAGATAATTTCTTCGCGTATCTGCAACAATTGCCGGAGGGCGATACGCTGGCGTTGATTGCGCGTGATCTTTACAGTTGGGCGCAGCACAATGCCGATGCGGTTGAATTCGGTGGCAAGCACACGCCTGCGTATCATGTGCGTGCGCGGGTCGGTGAAAAATCGGTCACGGTTTTCTCTGTGCTGGCTTATATGCGTCACCCGGCGGTGCAGGTGCCGTTTGATTATCTGCGCAAGTATCCACCATACACGCAGCCGGATACGCGCTATGAGACGCTGCAAGCACTCAACCAACTGATGCCACAGGGGGACCAGTTTGAGCAATCACGGGCGGACCGTCGGCCAACGCTGTCATTGGTGCCCACGTTCACAGAGGCGGGTTCGCTGGAATTCTTCAAGCAGATCGCGCAAGAAATTATAGACGGTCTACGACAGCAAGCGCCACAGGGATAGCGCTTTTCTGCTGGGTATGGTTAAAGTTTGTTGCGCTTGTCGTCGCGGTAGATGTGCTCGATGGGGCAGCGTGCAAGATAGGCGATTTCATCGGCCAGTTCGCGGTATTGCGACAGCGCAAACGCCACTGTGTCATACATGGAATGCAGGCGCACGATGCCCGCTGCGGATTTCGTCAGCAGGTGGTTGAGGCCCTTGTTGACGTGCTCAACGGCTAGCACGCGCTGGATGCTGCGTGTGGATAATTTCGCTAGCACCACATCACCCCGCAGGACGATCAGCAGATGCGGCAACACGTAGATCATAACGGCGTCTTCCAGGTAGGTATCACCTTGCAGGTTTTGGCCCGCGATGCGTGCCTGAATCGGCCCTACCGGATGATAATCGACCCGCACACGTTCGGGTGGCAACGCTTGCCGCAGGATGGTCTTTAGGGTCAGCGCGGCGGGTTGATTTAGGTACAGCGTGAGGATTTGCCAGTGACCGTCAACTTCCAGGTGTAAGCGTAGCGCGTAGGTCTGCGCTGTGCTCGCTTGTATATCACCGAACCACTGAATATCCGCGAAGGTCAGCACATATTCACGTTTTGTCTGCTCATTCACGAAGGCGATGCCGCTATCCAGCGCACGCAGTTGGCGAAAAGCGGCGGCTTCGCCTGGTTGCGTGGGCGTACCAAATTGAAACATACCGTCGCTGGCGATGTGATACACAGGCAGCTTGCTAGTAGGCTGGCCGGAGGCCCGTTCGAGCCGTACCAGGTGTTGTTGCTGTTGCCAGTAATGCCGCAATGTTTCCAGCGTTGCTGCTGCCAACAATCCAAAGAGGCCGACTTCCAGCATAAAGAATTTTCCAGTGTGTTCAGGTTATGTTCGCATCTTAGCGGCTTTTGCGTAGGACACTCAATAGAACTAACCCACAACGCATGGACAAGACACCAAATCAGCAGTTTGCGGATGCGCTTCGGCGCGTCGTCCCCACGAACGACGCCCTGTAGAGACGCCATTCTCGGCGTCCGAGGTGGCGTAGCCACATTGGTAATGTAATGTATTTGCGCCGTGCTGTACTAATCAGTGGCGGCTTCGCGTAAATCGGGCTGAATGACGGGGCGCGTACAGGCATTGAACTGGTAGAAGTTGCCGATGAACAGCTTGTAATCGTATTCGCGCTGCGGGTCTGGTTGCAATTCGACGCCTGCATCCGTGATGCGCATTACGCGCTGGATGGTGCCGCGTGGGTTGCCCTTGCTGATGCCGGTGTAATCAACCACTTTGTTATATTCACGCGGGATCGACCATTCATAGATTACCCGCGTATCAAAGCCTTCCAGTTCCAGCCGATCCGCTGCGACGTAATCCAGGCCATCAACCCCGCTGGCGTTAATCACAGCGATAGTGGGCCGATGGCCATTGATGCGGTTGCGCGTTGGGGGTTGGATGACCTGCTGCATCAGGGTCAAGAGTTCATCGCGGTTCGGCTCCAGGATAAAGCGGCGCGGCGCATAGCTGGTGTAGGCGTTTTCGACCTCGCGCCCGATGCGAAAGGTATAGTAGCTCAGGTCGGCGGTATCCATTTGCAGCGCAAAAGGCGCATAGCCCATCGCATCGGCCAGCGTTAGATCGGTTTCTACGTATTCGGTGAACGTATCCCACAGGCGCGGCAGGTTTTCCAGCCAATCACCATCTTGCAAGCGGTGCCAGATGGCACGCAGCACATCCTGCTGACGGCGGCCCCGGTCAATATCGCTGCTGGTGCGGCGGCTGCGCACATACCACAGCGCTGTATGCCCATCTAACCGATGCAAGCCCGTCGGTAGCGTGAACATCTCGTAGTTTTCGGGGTCGTCTTTATCCAAGTGCGGTTCGCTCAAGATCCAGTCTTCAATCACACAATCCACCGTGATGAAAATGCCGCCAAGCGCGTCAATCAAGCGGCTGAAGCCGTTGAAGTTGATGATCGCATAATAGTCAATTTCCAGGCCGAGGTTATGCGTGATTGTCTCTTTCAGCACACCGACGCCACCACGTTCTTCGTTGCGCAGTTCACCGAGGTAGTACGCCTGGTTGATCTTCATCATGCCCATACCGGGGGCATATACGTGCAGGTCACGCGGAACCGATAGCAGGGCTGCATGGTTCGTGTCGCGGTTGATCGACAGGATCATCAGTGTATCAGTCAGGCCAGCGTTACTGTCCTGGCCCGATATGGCGCTGCCGATGAGTAAAATATTGCTGATGTCGTGGGCGCTTTCGGCCTCTAGTAGTGGCATGGCTGCGGGCGCATCCTGTGCCTGTAACGGCAGCATGGCCATCGTCGCCAAAAGCAACAGCCACAGCATTTTGTGCGTGGCGTTCAGTGGTTTCTTCATCGGTTTTTTTATCCCCTGTTGCACACTCATGGAGAAACGAAAACGAGCTTATAGGGGGCGCAGTGCTGCGCCCTGAGTGCAATGCATTGCACCCCTACTTTGGATTTGTTTTCACCTGTCCATTAGGCGCGTCTCATGCACCTTAATGTAGCACAATTTGCCTGTATGCAAATTGATGCCTCGCCCACGACAGCGCCATGCATTCCCTGCGTATGCGCCACGTCGCCAAACGTTGTATTCACGTTAGAAACATGAGAAGCGATTGACAGCGCAGTGAGAAAGGCATACAGTAATGTTGTAAAGGTGGTGTGAGCCGAATAGACTTATTAAATAGACTTTTTTGCACCAATTCACACCGCACAAGCGCCTCGGCCAACCTGGTCGGGGCGCTTGTGTTTCTACTGAGACTGCCCTTGCCCAATGTGGTATCCTCTGCATCATAGCTCATCAACCACCTTATATCGCATCATGTTGATGAAAGGGGCTGTAAACACAATGCAAACAGAAACGCTACAAACACAGGCACACAAGCAGCAGTACGGCACATGGGAAAGCCAGATTACCCCCCAGATGCTAGCAGGCAGTCTGCGGCTAAGTGATGTGCAATGGGATACAGACGGCAAAACACTTGTCTGGCATGAAGTGCGGGACGGGCGCGGCGTTTTGGTCGCGCAGACGGGCACCGAAGCACCACGCGACCTGACCGACAGCAGCTTGAACGTTCGGGCAGGTGTGGGCTACGGCGGTGGTGAGTTTACGGTGGCGAATGGCTTTGCGTTCTTCAGCGCAAATGGCCGCCTCTATCGCATGGCATTAACGGGCGGCACAGCAAAGGCGCTGACGCCCCAATTTGGCGCGGTCTCGTCGCCTGCTGTGTCGCCGCACGGTGAATGGGTCGCTTATGTGTATAGCTACGAAGGGCGCGACGGGCTGGCGCTGGTCGATACGGAGGGCGAAGGCTGGCCGATTAAGCTGGCCTGGGGCAATGACTTCTTTATGCAACCGACCTGGCACCCGGATGGGATGCGCCTGGCTTACATCACCTGGGATTATCCGCAGATGCCGTTTACGGGCACGGAACTGCGCCTGATTACGCTGGAATACAGCGAAATTACATCGAACCCCTATTGCCGCGCTGTCGAAACGCTGGATGGCGACACGACCACCGCGATTTTCCAGCCGCAATTCTCACCAGATGGCCGCTACCTGGCCTATATCAGCGATGCATCCGGCTTCGGCCATCTGTACCTGTATGATTTTGAGACCAACGAACACCAGCAGATCACGCAGGGCGCTTATGAGCATGGCACCCCGGCATGGGTTCAGGGGATGCGCCGTTATGCCTGGGCGGGTAATAGCGCAGCCCTCTACTACATCCGCGAACAAGCGGCTTTCGCCCGCGTCTATAGCTACGATGTCGTGCATCAGGTCTCGTTTCCGGTGTCGGATTTAGCCGCGTATAGCACCTTTGAGCAGATCGCACTGACACCAGCACAGGATGCAAACGAAAAGCTCGCGCTGGTTGCATCCGCGTCTACGATTCCGCAGCGCATCCTGAGCTATAGCGCCGAGGACGGTGTGCGGGTGGTGCGGCGTGCCACCACCGAAAGCATCCCGGCGGCTGATCTGGCACCCGCTGAGCCGCTTCAGTGGGCCGGGCACGATGGCGAAACGGTTCACGGCCTATACTACGCGCCGACGAACAGCGCCTATGAAGGCATCGGCCTGCCGCCGCTGATTGTCTCGGTGCATGGTGGACCGACCAGCCACCGCCGCGCTGAATACAAGCTGGATATTCAGTTTTTTGCGTCGCGGGGTTACGCCGTGTTGCAGGTCAACCACCGGGGTAGTACAGGCTATGGCCGCGCTTACATGGATAAGCACCATCTGAATTGGGGTGTATATGACGTGGAAGATAGCGCGTCCGGTGCACAATACCTGATTGAACAGGGGCGCGTTGATCCTCATAAGGTTGTCATCATGGGTGGTAGCGCGGGCGGCTATACGGTGCTGCAATCACTGATCGACAAGCCCGGCTTCTACAAAGCAGGCGTGAATCTGTTCGGTGTGGCGGATCACTTCGCATTGGCCCGCGATACACACAAATTTGAGGCACGCTATACGGATTGGCTGCTTGGTGAATTGCCGGATGCTGCCGAGACGTACCGCGCACGCTCTCCGATCTTTCATGCCGATAAAATTCGTGATGCGCTGATCGTCTTTCAGGGCGCAGAAGACAACGTTGTGCCGCGCAGCCAATCGGATGCAATTGTCGCGGCGGTCAAGCGTAATGGCATTCCGCATGAATACCACGTCTACGAGGGTGAAGGGCATGGTTGGCGGCAGCCTGAAACCATCCAACGCTATTACGAAAGCCTGCTGACCTTCCTCGAGACGCAGGTGCTATACACCTAAATGCAAGCAGTTTCACCTGCTCAACGTTACGCTAATAAAAAGTGCACCACGAAGGCGCAAGGTAGCACCACAAGAAAACGTGGACGGTGAGAATCGGTAGTCGTTATGGCGCTGTGGGCCGTAGGGACGCGGCTTGCTGCGTCCCTACAGTATTAGTATTGTGTGGTGCTGGCCTGCTGTGCACTGCGCAGGCATAACGCACAAGTCACACGCTTTAGCGCACCTTGTCGTACATATATTCAACGGCGGCGATGTCGTCCGGCGTCAGGGTGTCACGCTGGCCGATTTCTGCGTTCGGGTTATGCGGCACAATCGTATCCTGGCCGTTCTTGGAGAAGGCCCAACGCGGATAGTGCATGATCGAGCCGTAATCGTATGCGCCGATGTCCTCGCCGTTGTCAATCTGCTTATCGAAGTTAAACGCGGCGGCGGGCTGGATGTTTTCATAGCGCACGTCCACGTATTGGTCGCGGTCGGCGCGGCTGTGCTCATGCCAGAGGCCGATGGCGTGGCCGATTTCGTGGATGGTGTTACCTGTGG
>DAOTTW010000306.1:0-10376 GCA_034437615.1 Anaerolineae bacterium
GGTAGGTATTTGATGTTTGACCGTATTTTGTAACTACTCAGGTACGTGTCCCATTCTTAGTCGCCAGACGTTAAAACGTCCGGCTCCGGTACCGACAAGCCTGCTCAAGCAGGCTGTATGCAGCGCACAATAGCCCCCTTCAGGGGGGTTGGCCCTGCGGAAGCCGCTGGCTTTAGCCAGTGGCGACACACACAGACCGGCCTGAGTAGTTACCGTATTTTATGGCGGCTGAGGCCGCCCCGGACACCCCATTGGGTGTCCCTACGGTTCACAGCGGTTGTGTAGGGACGCGCAATGGCACGTCCGCCGAAATACCTACCCCTGAAAAGGGGGAATGAGGGGGTGAGGGCCAAGTTGCGGGCAAAACATGCCTGCCTGAGTAGTTACGGGGTGAGGGCTGAGCAGTTACGGGGTGTGGTGTGGGTACGGTTCAAGTATCGCGGATGGCCTGCTGCAAGCTACGCACAGCGTCGGCATGGGGGATGTGCTCTTGTTCCAGGCGCAGGTCGGCCTGCATCAGCGTATCCGCTAACTTGCGCTCTGGTGGTGTCAACGTCTCGAAGCTGGCATGTTGGTGCGTTGCCCCTGCTGTGATGTAGGCAGCGTAAGCGTCCCAGGTGGCCTGGTCCATCATGACGGAGCGCGTTTGCGGCACGATGCGCCGCAGGTCGGCCAACATCTGAAAGCCATACGCATCCAGATCGCCCCAGTACAGCACGTTGCAGTGTTGCAGCCAGTCTACGTCTCTTAAGACGTGTATGGCGAAGCCGCCGCCAAACAAGCCCACCGTTTCGGGCAACGGCGGCAACGTCAGGAAGTTAATCAGGTTCTCCACGATGACCACATGACGCGGCTTGAGGTGCTGCGTCAGCAGGTGCGCGGCTTGCTGCACAGGCAGCGTCAGGTCATCCAGGCGTAGGCCGTGTGTCCAGTCTAATTGCTCATCCAGCAGGCGCAGGCGCAGCAAAACCGGCTTATCGCGCAGACCGAAACGCGCTGCAAAGCTGCTGGCTGTGGTGTTGAGGGCCGCAGGCGGCAGGATGGCGTCCAGCAAATCGCGCAGGATGCGCGTGTGTTGCTCGATGAATTTGGTATGCACGGCGATGGGTAATTCGCGGATGTAGAGCTGGGGGCGCGGCTGCTGCATGAAATACTCGCAGACGGTCAGCAAATCCGACCAGTGGCCCGCATTTTCGATCACATGCTGCGGATTCGCTTGCAGCCATGTCTCGAGTGCGGGCAGACGCCGCCGGATGAGCGCGGCATCCTGCGTGAACTGCTCGAACTCGCTGCGTTTGCGCACGACCGCCAGATAATCAGCAAGGGTCTCGATGCAGACCTTGCGCGGGAGCGTTTGCGTGCCGAGTGCGCGTTGATTGACCGTTGACCATTCCAGTGTGTATCCGTATCCGTATCCGTAGCCGTGCGCCTGTTCTTTGGTGTGTTTGGTGTGTTTGGTGGCTTTAGTATCTATGGTCTCTTTTGAGCCAGCGCGGAGCTTTTCGATAGCCTTGCGGCGCTTGGCTAAATCCGCGTCCGCTTTGCCGACTGCAAAGTGCATCGGGAACACGTCGGCATAGGTGCCTTGCAGGTGGGCTTGCAGCACAGCCTTATAGCGCTTTTCGGCGCGTCGGCTGACCTCTTGTGGCGTAATCATGCCTCTGCGCCGTGACCCGCTTCAGCTTGTAGCAGGCGGCGCTGCTCACGGTATTCGGCCTGCGTCAGATTAAACACGCGGGAGTTGTTGCCTTCGGCGTTGTTGACCACCAGATGATAGGCCAGCACGTAATCCTCAATCACGTTGAGCTTCGCCATTGGCGTTACGACCAGCAATTGCAGGCCCAACTGTGCGAAAAGCTGCATGGCATAGCGTGCATTGTCGTCGTCTAGCTTGCTGAAGGCTTCATCGACCACGACGAAGCGGAACGAGCGCTCACTGGCAACGGCATCCTGCAAGCCGTACTGGTGCGCGATGGCTGAGGCCAGAATCGTATAGGCGAGCTTGGCCTTCTGGCCGCCGGATTTACCGGACGAATCGCTGTAATAGTCGATCTGGCGGCCATCCTGTGTGACCTGCTCGGCGGCGAAGGTGCGCCAGCGCCGCACGTCGATCACGCGCCGCATCCAGTTGGGGTCATCGTCAAAGCGCTGGATCAGGGCCTTGATGCGCTGATAGGCGCGTTCCAGTTCGGCGGGGCTGTTGTCGCCTGCATCCGGGATGCAAGCCCGCAGGTCGCGCCGAAACTCGTTGATCTCGGCATCGCGGGAGGGTTCGGCCAGCAGGCGGATGGTCGTGTTGCTACCATAATCGACCTGCGCCAGCGACTCGTTCAGTTCTTCGATGCTGCGTTCGATGTCCCGTTCTTGCTGCTCTAAACTGGTCGAGAAGTTAATCACACTGCGCGTTACATCGCGGTCGAGCATCTGCTTGAAGCGGTCTTTGTGGCGCGGCAGGTCGTCGCGTTGCAGGCGTTCGTGGATGGCTTCGTAGGCGGCCAGCGCTTGTACTTGAGCGGTCAGGGCTGCGCCTTCGTCGGGATAGTCGCGCTTAAAGGTGTTCATCGCATCCAGGATCACGGCTTCGGCGCGGTTCTGTTGGCCACGAAAGTTACCGATGCTGCGCTGTAGCGAGGTCTGCAATTCGGCGGTGCGGGTGGCCAGCGCAGCGAGCGTCAGCGGCTCTTTGTCGGCATCGGTTACGATGTGGCCGATTTTATCCCACAGGCGTTGTGTTTCGTCTGTGGCGCTGTGCAGTTGCGCCCTGGCGTCTTGCAAGCGCGTCTGATAGTCCGCGATGCGATTTTGCAGCGTCGTGATCGTCGCCAGCACTTGATTGCGGCGTGCGTCGGCCTCTTGAATCTGGCGTTTGAGTTGGGCCTCTTTCTGCTCTAGCTCGCGTAATTGCTGCGCTTGCGCTTCGAGTTCGCGCAATTGTGCTTGCTTGCGGTCCAGTTCATTCTGACGTGAGCGCCAGTCAATATCGCTGAAGTGCGCGTAGCTCAGCAGGTTTTCCAGTGTGCTGATGTCCTTGCGGCGGCGTTCGAGTGTGCTATCCAGTTCGCGCAGGCGTGCCGTGAGCTTATCTAGCTGGCGTGTGAGGTCGTCGCGCTCTGTTTCCAGTTGGCGCAGCTTGGCGCGGTTATCCCAGCCCAGCACATAGCGCTTGCGGTCGTGGATGTCGTAGCGGTCGTCTTTTTCGTGGCGTGTGCGGTTGTGCTTGATCTGGCCTTGCTGCGTGATGCCGCGCTCCACAGCGGCCAATTGCTCTAGCGTATCGCAGCAGGCGTGCGTCAGCGATTGACGCAGGCTGGCGGCTACCCAATCGTGATAGGGCGTTTCCGGGTGGATTTGCAGCTTTTCGTAGGCCAACGGCAAGTCGTGTGCATTTTCGGCTGCTTCTCGGTGTGGCACTCTACGCGCTGCATCAACGCGCCGATACACGAGCCGACCCCGCAGCCTGTGCTGGTCGATAAAGCGGCTGGCGCTGGCATAGGCGCTTTCGGGGATGATGAGTTCCTGCGCGAAGCTGTGCAGCAGGCGCTCCAGCGCCCCCTGCCAGTCGCCCTGATCGTCGCGCACCTGAATGAGTTCACCGATAAAGGGCATCTCGTCCGCTGGCACGTTTAGGGCCTGGCTGATCTGCTCACGGATGCGGGCGACGTGCTGCGGTATCTGGCTGGGGTTCTGGCGCAAGTAGGCGATTTCGTCGTCGAGTTCGGCGGCGCGGCGCTGCAAATCGCGCTGGTCGCTCTGGGTTTGTGTGCGGTCCGCATCTAAGGCTTGTATATCCGTTTGGTTTTGCTGGATCAGGTCTTGCGCCTGCGTGCGGTTTTCGTAGAAGTCGCTTTCATCACGATACACGGGCAGGTCAAGCGCCGCTGCATAGCCATCGTAGCGCGTTGCGGCACGCTTCAGCGCGTCGATCTGGCCGTTCAGGGGCTTAATCTCCGCTTCGATTTCGCGCTTCATCTGGCCTACGCTGTCGTTTGCGATGGCGATGCGGATGTTTTCGCGCTCGTCGCGCAGGCTTTCCAGTTCACTTTCGACGCTCTGCTGGCGGCTTTGCTCGGCTTGCAGCTTGCTTTCGTCGGCCTGTATCGCGCCTGTGAGTAGCGCCTGTGCTTGCTCTGCGATGTAATAGGGCACAAGCCCGCGTGCGGCGTCGTATTCTGTGATCTGTTGCTCGTAATGCCGATAGCTCTGCGCGGCTTCGACCAGTGGCCCCAGGATGCTTAGCTGGTATTCGGCGCGTTGGATCGCGGCGTGTGCGTCGTTGAGTTCGCGGTATTGCGCCCGCAGCGCATCGACACGCGCTTCGGGGTCGCCCTTATCGAGCATATGATCGCGCACGAATTGGTTCAGGCTGACGATCTCTTTGACGGCCACCGTCTGATTAAACAGGTCGATGGCTTTCGGGCGTCCACCCAGGCCCAGCGCCTTACGCATGGCCGTGCTGTAATCGCTGAAGCTGCTGTAGAGCTTTGCGCCTTGCGGCAAATCCTTCTGGGTGACGTGGCGCTGTGGGAAGTGCTGCTCAATGGTCAGGTCTGTGTTGGCGACGTAATAGCGCTTTTCTACGCGGTCTGCGTTGCTGATCCACATGATTTGCGCCAGCGTCACGATGCGCTCGTTGTGGGGGTCGGCAAAGCTCAGCAGCAGCACCGTATGATCGTTGCTGCCGCGCAGTGTGTTAGCGCGGGCGTCCAGGGCGCTATCGCCGCGTGCGCGGCTGTACTGGCCACGAATGTAGGTGCGTTCGTTGCGTTCGCGGGCGCTGCCTGCGCCACCAGAGGCCAGGTTATAGTTGCGCTTGCGCCCTTCGATGAACATGGTCAGCATGGCATCCGCCAGCGTCGATTTACCGGAGCCGTTCGCGCCCGTCAACACGGCGGTTTGGCCATCGGGTCGTAACATGTAAATTTGCCCGTCGAAGGTGCCCCAGTTGTAGATTTCCATACGAGCCAGCCGAAAACCGGACTGCCCGTTATACCAATTCTTCGTCATCACTATCATCGTCCTGTGCATCGTCCTGACGCACATAATTTTCGAGTTTGGCCTTGATGTCGCTCAGTTCGTCGGCGTCGATTTTGGCGCGGATGACAGTCCGAACTTCGTAGCGCCCGTCTTTACGATCCTTCAGGAAGCCATAGGTCACGAGGCGTTTAATGCTGTTGCCGATGGCGTTTTCGTGCTTGCGGGCGTCGGGATGGTCGCCCATAAAAACAGAGAGCATCTCGGCCATTTCATCGGTGTTGAGCAGCAGCGGCACGCCGTCCAGATCGCGCATTTCATGCTCATCCAGCCGTTCACGCAGCAGCACCAGCAAGAGCGTCATGGGGAAGGAAAGGGCACGCCGTTGCGTGAGTGCCGGTAGGTTCTGTTGTTGATCGTCGTCGCGGGTGGCCTCATATAAATAGGCGAAGCCGCCGATCTGATCCAGGTGCAGGCCGAGGCCGATTTGCGCCAGGTACTCGCGCACGGGCCATTCATAATCGCGCAATTGTGACCAGATTTTGCCATCGTCATGATAGATCACGCCTTGCAGCAGCTTACGCACGGCGGCGGCGTAGGGCTGCGGCTCGCTATAGCTTAACTTGTCGGGCTGGGTTTGGTCGGGTGCATCCATAAGCGGTTTATTGGGCGCGGCGATAGACGACCAGTGGCACGTCAACCTGTCGCGGATTGTTGTCATTTGGTGTGCTATAGGTTAGCGTCTCGTGGCCGTTGGTGTCAACATTGTGTTGGCCTGCGCGGGTCGCCAGCAGCATATAGCTGATAATCTCGGCAATGCCCTGCTGCACGGGGTAGCTGGTCACGACTTCAGCGAGTGTGACCTGTTGGCGGCTCATCAGCAGGCGCTCGATGTTGTCGCGCAGCAGGCTTTCGTCAATGTAAAACGTATCATACAGCGCCATCAGTGCCTCGGCATCAATCGTTTCGGTGGCCTGGCGGGGGCGTTCGGTGGGTGTGATCTGCGCTGGTGGGTCGAACAGCGGACGCTCCAGGGGTAAATCCACGAACGGGTCGGCTTCAACCTGGTGGAAGTGGCGGCGTGGCGACATGAAAAACGCGCTGGTGTCGTCGTCCCATTGGCTGGCGATGTGCTTGATCTCCTGCGCGAGTGTCTGCACGCGGCGGCTTTCCAGTACATTGCGCGTATCCACCACGCGCCGCAGATGCTCGGCCAGGCGCTGATTGGAATGTTGCACGCGCTCGCCTGCTTCGAGTAGGTGAGCGGTCAGGCGGCGCAGAATAACGTGGTCGCCCACGAAAACGCTCAGGCGCGGTGTGCCGTAGATGGCACCGATCAGGTTTTCAAAGTTGTTGCGCTCGTCGGGGTGCGTCAGCAGTTCATAAAACGCCCGGAAGCTCTGGCCTTCGTCGCTGGCTTCTAGCTTTTCGTCGGCGTCCAGCGCTGTACCGAGGATGTCGCCGCGTCTGGCTTGTGGGTCTAGCTGTGCCTGCTGAATATCGCGTGCCATCTCGCGGAAGCGCTCTTCAACGGCGCTGAAATCACGCAGCAGTTGCGAAGCCATGCCGCTGATGTGCTCCAGACGTTCGCGGATTTGCACATCGCTCAGGCCATCGACCTCGCCTGTCTCCTCGATGCGCTGGATTTCCGCGTCGATGCGCTCACGCTGTTCGTAGAGGTAGTTCAGGCGGGTTTGTGCGTCGTCGGTGCTGCGCGTTACGACCTCATCCATCATGGATAAGATGTTGCGCAGGCGCGATTCTGTGCCGATCATGCCACGTTGCAGCAGATCGTCAAACCAACCTAGCAAGCGCTCTGCATGGGGTGAAAGCTGCACGATGTAGCCTTCCTCGCGGCTGCGAATGCGGATCAGGTCATCTTCGCTGCTCCAGCGCTCGATGTAATATTTTGCGTCGTGGTTAAAGCGCTGTTCGCGGGATAAGGCGCTGTTGATGTGCTCAAGATACACATCGAAACGTTCGAGGAACGTATCATAGGGCAGCGTGACCTCGTGCTTGCGCTTGAACGCTTCGTATAAAAAGCTGATCGCCAATGGCAGCCAGTCCTTACGCAGCGCGGCAATCACCTTCGATTCTTTGTGTACGACAGCAATCGTATTGAAATCCATAGCCAAGATATAGCGCGTCCACAGAGGCAATTCGCATCATCTTAACATACTGATTGCGATAGCACCACGCTATTGCGTGCTGCTACCAGCGTGGAAGCAGGCGCTTACTTATGGTGCTTTAATATAAAAGTACCAACCCTGCGAGGCGTCTTGCAGGGTTGGCGAATTGCGATTCGTTATGGAGAGGTTCTTTAGACGCTAGACCCCATTTATCGTAAAAAATGATGATAACGATGCTGAAGTCTAATTATCGCTGCGCCTGATAGCCAACACGTTTATACTGTAGCATGGCGGCTAAAATGCTGTAACATCCACGTGGCCAGACTTTGCCTAACCACCTGACCGGGCCACGCTTTTCATCTGTAAGGACAATTACGACGCTATGACTGACGAGACGACCACCCAAGACCTGCAGAGCGCACTGGATGCGGTGTATGAGCGCGTCCGTGCGCAAGCGCCCGGCAACAAGCTACACCCGACGATGGAATTGACGCAGGCCGATAGGAACTGGTTTGCCGTTGCCATCGTGACGACTGCTGGCCAGGTTTTCAGCGCGGGCGATAGCGAGCAACTGTTCCCGTTGCAATCCATGAGCAAGCCCTTCAGCTATGGGCTGGCGCTGCAAGATCACGGGCGCGATTACATGCTGACGCGCATCGGTGTGGAGCCGACAGGCCGCCGCTACAATGCGATTGTGCTTAACGAGCAGACCGGGCGGCCCTATAACCCGATGGTGAACGCCGGGGCGATTGCGGTTGCGGACATCATCAAGGGCGCTGACCTGACCGACAGGCTTAACCGCCTGTTTGCGGCCTTCGGGCTTTATGTGGGGCGGGCGCTGATGATCGACGCGCCGACCTTTACCTTTGAATTACAGACGGACCACATGAACCGAGCGATTGCGCACCTGATGCGCTCATCGGATATGCTGCGCGGGGAGATTGATGAGGCGCTGCACCTGTATTTTCAGCATTGCGCTATGCTGGTGAACACAGTCGAACTGGCGACGATGGCGGCGACCTTCGCTAACAACGGCACGCAGCCTTTTACGGGCCAGCAAGCGCTGGAGGCGCAGTATGTGCGTGATGTGCTCAGCGTGATGTACACCTGTGGCATGTACGATTCGTCTGGTGAATGGGCCTATAGCGTTGGCCTGCCAGCCAAAAGTGGCATCAGTGGCGGTATTCTGGCGGTGGTGCCGGGGCGTATGGGCATCGCGACCTTTTCGCCACCGCTGAACGACAACGGGCACAGTATACGCGGCTTCAAAGTGTTTCAGGAGCTATCGCAGGCGCTAGGGCTGCACATCTTCGCCAGGGGTTAAGCGCTTTGATGTTACACTGAAAGACAAGCAGATTAGCAGCAAAGGCCGATTTATGGCGCAGGCACCCATGCGGGTTATCACCGTTCATGAATTCAACGCTGTGTTACAAGCATCTGACAATCAGGCGCGTTCACTAGAACTCATCTATGGGGATGTGGTGGAGAAGATGCCGACAGAGTTACACGGCAAATTAGCCGCACTGATCGCACATTTTTTGCTGGCGTTCATCTTACCGCGTGGCATTCAGGCGCATGTCGGCGTTGAAGTGCGGCATGAACTGGCCGACGACCCCTATAACAGCCGTTTGCCGGATGTGTCGCTGCGTTTGAGCGCTGAAGCTGCGGTTGCTAGCGGCCCCGTGCCGCAAATGCCGGATCTGGCCGTTGAGGTGCAATCACCGGATGATCGGCCTTATCAGATGCGCGAAAAAGCGCTGTTTTACCTGCGCAGTGGGTCGCGTTTGGTGTGGTTGTTTTACCCGGCTGCGCAGCGCGTCGAAGTCTGTACGCTGGATGCAAACGACACGCTGGCGATTGAGACATTAGCGCACAGCGCGACACTCAGCGGGGGGCAGGTCTTGCCGGAATTTCGCCTAGCGCTGCAAGACCTGTTCAAGCTGTTGTAGCGCATTTATTCACCCTGTCATGATGGCGGCTGACGCCGCCCCGGACGCCAAGAATCCAAGAATGGCGACCCTACGACAGCATTCTGTAGGGACGTGCGATGGCACGTCCGACGACGAAAAATCGGCTAGGCTTGATCTAGGCTAGGCTTTCCATTTGATCGTGCAGCCGACGGGCGGTGTGCTGGCGACCGGGGGTGTGTTCCCGGCGAGCACTGCATCCAGCGCATCACGTAGGTACGTCGCGTTCACGGCGGTGGGGTCCTCGTAGTTGTCATCCAGCGCACCATGATAGACCAGCTTACCGGACGCATCGAACAGGAAAATCTCCGGCGTGCGCTCTGCACCGTAAGCCTTCGCGGTTTCCTGCGTTTCATCATACAAGTACGGGAAGTTGAAGCCCTGTTCGCTGGCACGTTGCTTCATCGCATCAAAGCTATCCGCCGGGTGTGTTGTCGCGTCGTTGCTGCTGATAGCCAGGAATTGCACGTCCTTGTCGGCGTAGTCGGCCTGCGTCTGAATCAAGCGGCTTTCCCATGCCTGGGCATAGGGGCAGTGGTTGCAGGTGAAGATCACGGCCAGCGCTTTGCTATCGCGGTAGCTTTGCAGGGCGTGGTCGCTATCGTCCACACCGGGCAGCTTGAAATCAATAATCGGGTCGCCAATGGTGAGGTTTGCCATGTGAATTTGCTCCTTGTGAGATATGAGATATAAGCTGAAATACTGGTGATGTGTAGCGGGTTTGGCTGATAGATCAGGCCAGGGCACGCTGCAAAGCATCCCGGATTAGATCTGCGCTGGGCAAAGGGGTAATGCGGCCATCCGCACGCCGATAAGCCCGACAGCCCAGCATATAGGGTGTATCTTGCGGCGGCGGGTCGATGTCCTGCCCGTTGATGCGGATGGTAGGTGAGCCGATGAACTGGTGCTGTTCGGCCTCAGCGTCGGTTTGTACCTTCGTCACGCGGATTTCTGCCTCAACACCGACGGTCTGCATGACATCGCGCAGGCGTGCCAGGGCAGCCCCGTGTGAGGGACAATCTTCATCATAGTAGAAGTCAATCTGCACGTATGAAACCCTCTGTTTGCTGCTTGCGGGTTGCTATTTTATGCACGGTGCGCCATTGTGACGCGCCCAGGCCCATATATCATACATTGGTATTTGGTAACTGCTCAGCCCTCACCCCAAACCCCTCTCCCGAACGTGCCTTTGGCACTGGGAGAGGGGCCTTAAACGGCTTGCTTCCCCCTCTCCTAGCCGCGTAGCGGCGGTTGGGAGAGGGGGATTGAGGGGGTGAGGGCCAATTCGCGGGCAAAATGGGTTTGGCTG